>JBAUUA010000032.1:0-7896 GCA_049582465.1 Bradyrhizobium sp.
GTCCAGGAGGCGGCGCGGAGCTTACCGTTCTCGCGGATGTAGGGCCGGTCGAGCCGTTGCGTACGCAGGCCGTCGACCACGTGGCGGGTCTTGTCGGAAATCCACTCCTCGTTCACGGCCTCGTTGATGCGCGGCAGGATCCGCATCACCTCGCGGCCGCGGGTATCGACCCGGATCGCCGAACCGACGCCGTCCATCACGTCGACCGACTGGGTCTTGCCGAGCTCCCAGGGCCGCGCCGCGAAGGCGTAGGGCTTCGAGGTCAACGCGCCCACCGGGCAGATGTCGACCAGATTGCCCTGCAGTTCCGAGGTCAGCGCCGATTCCAGATAGGTGGTGATCTCCATGTCCTCGCCGCGGCCGGTCGCGCCCATTTCGGGCGCGCCGCAGACTTCGGCGGAGAAGCGGACGCAGCGGGTGCACTGGATGCACCGGTTCATCGAGGTCTTGACGAGCGCGCCCAGGTACTTGTCCTCGACCGCGCGCTTGTTCTCGGCGAAGCGCGAGGTGTCGACGCCGTAGCCCATCGCCTGGTCCTGCAGGTCGCACTCCCCGCCCTGATCGCAGATCGGGCAATCCAGCGGATGGTTGATCAGGAGGAATTCCATCACGCCTTCGCGCGCCTTCTTCACCATCGGCGAGCGGGTGGAGATTTCGGGCGGCTCGCCCTTGGGACCGGGACGGCAATCGCGCACGCCCCAGGCGCAGCTCGCGACCGGCTTGGGGCCGCCCTTGATCTCGACCAGGCACATCCGGCAATTGCCGGCGATCGACAGCCGCTCATGGTAGCAGAAGCGCGGGATTTCGGCGCCCGCCGCCTCGCACGCCTGCAGCAGCGTGTATTCGGCGGGGACATCGATCTCTTTGCCATCGATGATGAGTTTGGTCATAGGCTCAAGTCTTTCCGAGCTTGCAGTCGGGTGGTGTGACGCTGGCGGTCTTCAGGGACGCCTTCACCCATTGCTGGGTATCGGTGGAGTAGGTTTCGAGATAGGCCGGCTCGGCCCGCGACTTCTCGCACAGGAACGGCAGATGCGGCTTCAGGTCGTAGTCGCAGGAAGCCATCCACTCCCGCTTGTCGGCGAAGGCGGCTGTCGCCTCCTCGCAGGCGTAGAGGAAGTATGAGACGAAACTCTCGTACTGAACCTGTTCGCTGCGGCCGGCCGCCTTGATCGCATCGTAATCCGGAGAAGAGAATTTCGGATTCCTGAACGCCAGATCGGTGTACCCGAGAAACGCCTGCCGCGCGCTCACGGCGCGGTTGCTGGAACGAATCTCGTTGATCTGGAACAGGATCGCAACAAAGCCAAGCAGCGCCACGGTCGCCTGCGCCATCTGCGCCAGCGTCCCGTATTTCTGCCACCAGACAATGCTCGGTTGCGACATCAGCATCACTCCGCAGCCACCATGTGCGCGGGATCGAGAATGCCGGCATCGTCGACATCGGACTTGTGCGAATACTCGCTGATGCGCTCCTCGATCTCGTGACGGAAATGCGCGATCAGGCCCTGGATCGGCCACGCTGCGGCGTCGCCCAGCGCGCAGATGGTGTGGCCCTCGACCTGTTTCGTGACCTCCAGCAGCATGTCGATCTCGCGCTTGTGGGCGCGGCCCTCGGCCATGCGCGTGAGCACCCGCCACATCCAGCCGGTGCCCTCGCGGCACGGCGTGCACTGGCCGCAGCTCTCGTGCTTGTAAAAATAGGAAATCCGCGCGATCGCCCGGATCAGGTCGGTCGACTTGTCCATCACGATCACGGCGGCCGTGCCGAGGCCGGAACGCAGCTTGCTCAAGCTATCGAAATCCATCGGCGTATCGATGATCTGGTCGGCCGGCACCATGCGCACCGAGGAGCCGCCGGGAATAACCGCCTTGAGATTGTCCCAGCCGCCGCGGATGCCGCCGCAATGGCGCTCGATCAGCTCGCGGAACGGAATTCCCATCGCCTCTTCGACGTTGCAGGGACGCTCGACATGGCCGGAGATGCAGAACAGCTTGGTGCCGACATTGTTGGGCTTGCCGATGGCGGCGAACCACGCCGCGCCGCGCCGCAGGATGTCCGGCGCGACCGCGATCGACTCGACATTGTTGACGGTGGTCGGGCAGCCATAGAGACCGACATTGGCCGGAAATGGCGGCTTCAGCCGCGGCTGGCCCTTCTTGCCCTCGAGGCTTTCCAGAAGCGCGGTCTCTTCGCCGCAGATATAGGCGCCGGCGCCGTGGGCGACGTAGAGGTCGAACGGCCAGCCGTTGACATTGTCCTTGCCGATCAGTTTCGCCGCATAGGCCTGATCGACCGCGGCCTGCAGATGCTCGCGCTCGCGGATGAATTCGCCGCGCACGTAGATGTAGCAGACATGGGCGCCCATCGCGAAGCTTGCGAGCAGGCAGCCCTCGACCAGAAGATGCGGATCGTGCCGCATGATCTCGCGGTCCTTGCAGGTGCCGGGCTCGGACTCGTCGGCATTGACCACGAGATAGCTCGGCCGGCCGTCGGTCGATTCCTTCGGCATGAACGACCATTTCAGGCCGGTCGGAAAACCCGCCCCGCCGCGGCCGCGCAGGCCCGAGGCCTTCATCTCGTTGACGATCCAGTCGCGGCCCTTGTCGATGATCGCCTTGGTGCCGTCCCAGGCGCCGCGGTGGCGCGCACCTTCGAGGCCCCAGTCGTAGAGGCCGTAGAGGTTCTTGAAGATGCGGTCCTTGTCAGCGAGCATGACGTGAAGCTTCCTAAGGTCAGCGGTTGGACTGCGAATAGGCGAGACCGGCGGCACATCCGCCGATGACGACCGCCCATAACAGGCATGATTCAAGCGAGGCATGCAGCACGTAGCGCTGCAAAAGGAAAATGAACGTCGCGGCTGCTGCGGTGTGCAAAGCGATATAACGCCAGTTCTTCATCGCACCGACACTCCCCGCTTCTATCGCCTGTACTATGCGGTCGCGCTTCATGTGGTTTCCTTCAGCGTGGTCGGCCCGCCCACCGGCGCCGAGAACTGACGGTCGATTTGCGGTCCCGGCTTCGGCGGATTGCCGGAGGCAAAGCCGTCCAGCACCTTGCCGAAGCTTTCCTTGGTGAGGTCCTCGTAGGTGTCCTTCCAGATCAGCACCATCGGCGCATTCACGCAGGCGCCGAGACACTCGACTTCCTCCCAGCTGAAATTGCCGTCCTTGGACAGCTGGAAGGGCTCGTGATTAATGCGGCTCTGGCACACGTCGATGATATCGCCGGCGCCGCGCAGCCGGCACGGCGTGGTGCCGCAGACCTGGACATGCGCCTTCTTGCCGACCGGCTGCAGTTGGAACATCGTGTAGAAGGTCGCGACTTCCAGTACACGAATATAGGGCATGTCGAGCAGATCCGCGACCGCGCGGATAGCGGCTTCCGAAACCCACCCCTCATGCTGTTCCTGCACCCGCCACAGGATCGCGATCACCGCCGAGGCCTGGCGGCCTTCCGGATATTTCGCAATCTGCTCCTTGGCCCAGGCGAGGTTTTCCGGCGTGAACGTGAAGTTCGCAGGCTGCAGTTCTTTCGGGGCGAGGCGGCGGACGGACATTGTGGTTCAGTCTCTCATTGCATGCGGCGCGCGGCGTTGGCGTTCAGGGCGCTGATCCGGCTTTGCCAGAAGGCGCTTGCGGTGCCGAACACGTTGTAGCCGACGTGAGTGGAAACCTTGATGCGATCGAGGATCGAAAGCTCGGTCACGGTTTCCAGGCGATTGGAGCGGGGATCGTGGACGATGAGCTGCAGCGGGGTCTGGTCGAGGATATAGCGCGAGACCGTGTGATTGCGGTCGCTGCCGTGTTCCTCGCACAGCAACACGCTGTCGCCCTGCAACAGTCGTGTGCCGCCCTTGATCGCCTCGACCTCGACGCCTTCGACATCGAGCTTGATCAGGTATTTTCCAGTGGGCGAAATCTTGCCGTCGTCGATGAGATTATCGAGCGCGATGACCGGCACTTCCTCGCCGCCGCTACCCGTGCCACCGGCGATGCTGAACGCCTCGTGCTTGGTGCCGGACAGCCGCGCGGTACCGCGCACCGACCCGATCGCGCACTTCATCACCTCGAAGCGGTCGCCGTTGATGGCGGCGTTGTTCGCAAGCTTGGCGAAATTCTGCGACGACGGTTCGATCGCGATCGCCTTGTGCGAGCCGTAAGGCGCGCTCGAGACCAGCACCGACCAGTAACCGAAATTGGCGCCGCAATCGAGCAGCGTGTAGTCGACGTCGACGGAATCCCGAAACAGCAATTCCAGCTCGTCCTCGTAGGAGAACGAGCGGTTGAGCAGCTTGCTCCAATAGCCGTCGCCATAGGGAAATTCGAACGTCGCATCGGAATTGAGCTTGATCGCGATGTCCCGCTCCGGCAACGCCTTGCGCAAGAGATTGGCGCAGTGGTTGTAACCGCGGTGGGAAAAGTGCGACGATATTTTCGACCCCGTCGCGAACGCGAGTGCGGCCGTCCGCTCCCACAGATTGGCGCCCTCCAGCGCCCCCGAAGCCCGGTCAAAATGGATGGGCGGGAGCGCGATCACCGATCGACCTCTCCGAACACGATATCGAGCGAGCCGAGGATCGCGGAGACGTCGGCCAGCAGATGGCCCTTGCAGATGAAATCCATTGCCTGCAGATGCGCAAATCCCGGGGCGCGGATCTTGCACTTGTAGGGCTTGTTGCTGCCGTCGGCGACCAGGTAGACCCCGAACTCGCCCTTTGGCGCCTCGACCGCGGCGTAGACTTCGCCTTCCGGCACGTGGAAGCCCTCGGTATAGAGCTTGAAGTGATGGATCAGCGCTTCCATCGAGCGCTTCATCTCGCCCCGGCGCGGCGGGGAAATCTTGTGATCGTCCACCACCACGGACCCCTGCCCGTCGGCGGCGCGCAGCTTGGCGATGCACTGCCTCATGATGAGCACGGACTGGCGCATCTCTTCCATGCGGATCAGATAGCGGTCGAAGCAGTCGCCGTTCTTGCCGATCGGAATGTCGAAATCCATCTCGGCATAGCATTCGTAGGGTTGCGCCTTGCGCAGATCCCACGCCGCACCCGAGCCGCGCACCATCACGCCGGAAAAACCCCATTCCCAGGCCTGCTTCAGCGACACCACGCCGATATCGACGTTGCGCTGCTTGAAGATGCGGTTGCCGGTCAGGAGCCGGTCGAGATCGTCGACCACGCGCAGGAACGGGTCGCACCAGGCTTCGATATCGTCGATCAGCTTGGGCGGCAGGTCCTGGTGCACGCCGCCGATGCGGAAATAGGCCGCATGCATGCGCGAGCCGGAGGCGCGCTCATAAAACACCATCAGCTTTTCGCGCTCTTCGAAACCCCACAGCGGCGGGGTCAGAGCGCCGACGTCCATCGCCTGCGTGGTGACGTTGAGCAGATGCGACAGGATGCGGCCGATCTCGCAGTACAGCACCCGGATCAGCTGCCCGCGGCGCGGCACCTCGATGCCGAGCAGTCTTTCCGCCGCGAGGCAGAACGCGTGCTCCTGATTCATCGGCGCGACATAGTCGAGCCGGTCGAAATACGGGATCGCCTGCAGATAGGTCTTGGTCTCGATCAGCTTTTCGGTGCCGCGATGAAGCAAGCCGATATGCGGATCGACGCGGGCGACCACTTCGCCGTCCAGCTCCAGCACCAGACGCAACACGCCATGCGCTGCCGGGTGCTGCGGCCCGAAATTGATGGTGAAATTGCGAAGATTCTGTTCGTTCATGATCAGACTTTCGGCCCCGCCTTCTCATCGCCGGGCAGGACCGGATAATCGGCGCCCTCCCATGGCGAGAGAAAATCGAACTTGCGGAATTCCTGATTGAGCCGGACGGGCTCATAGAGCACCCGCTTCTCCTGGTCGTCGTAGCGAACCTCGACGAAGCCGGTGGTCGGGAAATCCTTGCGCAGCGGATGGCCGTCGAAGCCGTAGTCGGTCAACAACCGCCGCATGTCGGGATGACCGGTGAAGATCACGCCGTAGAGGTCATAGGCTTCGCGCTCGAACCAGTCGGCACCGGGAAAGACATCGATGATCGACGGCACCTGGGTGGTCTCGTCGGCCGCCACGCGCAGGCGGATGCGCGCGTTCAGCGTCGGCGACAGCAGGTGATAGATCACGTCGAAGCGTTTTTCGCGGCCGGGATAATCGACCGCGGTGACATCCGTGAAGTTGACGAAACGGCAATTGGGATCGTCGCGCAGGAATTTTGCGACATCGACGATCTTGTCGGCCTGCACACTTACCGTGAGCTGGCCGAACGCGACCGCGTGACCGGTTGCGGCGCCCGGAAGCGCGCCCACGATCGTCTGCCCCAAGGCGTCGAGCCTGCCGTCATCCATACCAAAACCCTTAGCGTTCGATGGTTCCGGTGCGCCGGATCTTCTTCTGCAGCAACAGCACGCCGTAGAGCAGCGCTTCCGCCGTCGGCGGGCATCCGGGCACGTAAATATCGACGGGCACGATGCGGTCGCATCCGCGCACCACCGAGTAGGAATAGTGATAGTAGCCGCCGCCATTGGCGCACGACCCCATCGAGATCACGTAGCGCGGCTCCGGCATCTGGTCGTAGACCTTGCGCAGCGCCGGCGCCATCTTGTTGGTCAGGGTGCCTGCGACGATCATCACGTCCGACTGCCGCGGCGACGCGCGCGGCGCGAAGCCGAAGCGCTCCACGTCGTAACGCGGCATCGACACCTGCATCATCTCGACTGCGCAGCAGGCGAGACCGAAGGTCATCCACATCAGCGATCCCGTCCGCGCCCAGACGATCAGGTTGTCGGCGGTGGTGATGAAGAAGCCCTTGTCGGACAGTTCGTGATTGACCTCGAGGAAATACGGGTCATTGGCTCCGACCGGCTTGCCGGTGGAGGGATCGAGGATGCCGGTCGCGGCGGGTGCTACCGCCGGAGCAAATCCGGGCCTTGCGGCAGAAGGGCTCAATCCCATTCGAGCGCGCCTTTCTTCCATTCGTAGGCGAAGCCGACAGTCAGGACGGCCAGGAAAACCACCATCGACCAGAAGCCGGTTGCGCCGAGCTTTCCGAACGCCACCGCCCACGGGAACAGGAAAGCCACTTCGAGGTCGAAGATGATGAAGAGGATGGCCACCAGGTAGAACCGGACGTCGAACTTCATCCGGGCGTCGTCGAATGCGTTGAACCCGCATTCATACGCCGAGAGCTTTTCCGGATCGGGCTGCTGGAAGGCGACGAGGAAGGGAGCGATCAGGAGCACCAGCCCGATCAGGGCGGCGACGCCTATAAACACGACGAGTGGAAGATAATTCTGCAGGATGCCGGTCATCGGCGGGGCCTTTTCCTGCGGAGCTGACGGCCGCAGATTCGTTGATTGGAATTGTTCTGAGGCTTAGCGCAGCGCAACAAGGGGCGCAAGACAAGCAATTTTGACGGGGTCTGCGGCCTCCAGATGTGGCGGGAAAACTTGGGAACATGACCCGGGCCGAGCCGGCCCCCGAACGGATAAGCCGCTTTCCGCCCGAACTTCACCTTGAGCTGGATCAAGATTGCCGCGAAAATCTGTGGACCGCGAAAGACGATTGGGTCGGCTGCCGGATCGGCGGCGCCGCCGATCTCTCCGGCTCGCGGCCCCGACCGAGGCCGCCTTCGCCGGCCCTGCGCCCGCGCCAGGACGGCGATGCGAGTTCTTGTCAGGTCAGCTTCTTGTCAGGTCAGCGGCCCCGTATATTTCTCCAGCTGCGCCCAGGCGTCGGCGCCATGGGTTTTCTGCCACTGCGTATAGAAGCCGGCTTTCACCAGCGCAGCCCTGAACTGCACCGGATCCGGCCTGTTGAAGATCATGCCCTTGGCGGTGAGCTCGGCCTGCAGCGAGTGGTCCATTTCCAACAGATCGGCCCGCTCCTTGACCGCCGCAG
>JBAUUA010000033.1:0-1939 GCA_049582465.1 Bradyrhizobium sp.
TAGCCGGTTTCAAAGGCGCAACGGGGCGATTCTGGTCCCGTTCGTCGCGTTTGAGGATGTCCGCCAGCACCGCGGCCTCGTCGGCGTCCTCGCCCCGCGCCCGGGCCTCCAGGGTGCGGCGGCGGGCGCGCACCTGCGGGTCGGCCACGACAAAAATCTTCACATCGGCGTCCGGGCAGATCACGGTGCCGATATCGCGGCCATCGAGCACCGCACCGGGCGGATCGGCGGCGAATTGCCGCTGAAAATTGACCAAAACTTCCCGCACCTTGGGGATCGCCGAGACCACCGAGGCGGCGTCGCCCACCTTTTGCGTCTTGAGGACGGGGTCGCCGAACTTCTCGGGATCGAGCGCCAGGGCCGCGGAGACCGCGATCATCTCGTCGGTGAGGTCGGCGCCGGCATCCAGCAGCGCCTTGGCGACCGCGCGGTAGATCACGCCGGTATCCAGGTGGCGGTAACCGTAATGCTTGGCGAGCCGTTTGCCGAGCGTGCCTTTTCCCGACGCCGCGGGTCCATCGATGGCGATGATCATGAGAACTCCGCCCCCAGCGAACGCATCATCGGGATGAAATCCGGAAATGACGTGGCGATGAAGGCGGTATCGTCGACCCTGACCGGTTTGTCCGCGGCCAGCCCCATCACCAGCGCCGACATCGCGATGCGGTGATCCATATGGGTCGCGACCAGCCCCTCGCCGGGCACGTGGCCCCTGCCCTCGACGATCAGATCGTCGCCGGAAATCTCGACCTTGACGCCGTTGACGCGCAGCATGTCGGCGGTGGCTTCCAGCCGGTCGGATTCCTTGACCCGCAGTTCCTGCAGGCCGCGCATGATGGTGGTGCCCTCGGCAAAACTCGCCGCCACCGCCAGCACCAGATATTCGTCGATCATGGAGGGCGCGCGCTCGGGCGGCACCTCGACGCCGCGCAGCTTCGAGGCGCGCACCCGCAACTGCGCCATCGGCTCGCCGGCATCGCCGCGGACCCCGCTCTCCTCGATCGAGGCGCCCATCTCCCGCAGCGTGGTGAGCAGGCCGGTGCGCAACGGATTGGCCATGACGTCGGACAAAACGAGATCGGAGCCTTCGACGATCAGGGCGGCGACGATCGGGAACGCGGCCGACGACGGATCGGCCGGCACCACGACGTCAGCGCCGTGCAGTTCAGGCTGGCCGGTGAGCGCGATACGCCGGCCATGGCTGCCTTCCCGCGTGGAGACTATGTCGGCGCCGAAATGCTTCAGCATCAGCTCGGTATGGTCGCGGCTCGCCTCGGTTTCGATCACGGTGGTGACACCCGGCGCGGCGAGCCCCGCCAGCAGCACCGCGGACTTGATCTGGGCCGAGGCCACGGGCGTCCGGTAGAGGATCGGCAGCGGATCGCGCGCGCCCTGAAGCGTCAGCGGCAGCCGGCCGCCCTGCCCGCATGACCCGACCTTTGCCCCCATCAGTTCCAGCGGATCGAGCACCCGCCGCATCGGCCTCGATCGCAGCGAGGCATCGCCGTCGAACACCGCCGTCATCGGGCAGCCGGCCACCGCCCCCATCACCAGCCGGCAGCCGGTACCGGAATTGCCGAAATCGAGCGGGGCTTGCGGCTGCGCGAACCCGGCCACGCCGACGCCGTGCACGAGCCAGGCGAAATCGCCGGTCCGCTCCAACTTGGCGCCCAGCACCCGCATCGCCTTGGCGGTGTTGAGGACGTCCTCACCCTCCAGCAGGCCCGAAATCCGGGTTGGGCCGACCGCCAGCGCACCCAGGATCAGGGCGCGGTGGGAAATCGACTTGTCGCCGGGTACACGGACCGCGCCGATCAGGGGCCCGCTTTGACGGGCTTCGAGCGGGCTGGGCTGGTCGGCGGGGCGATCGGATTGGGTCAAGATTGTGTCCTCTACGCGGGCGGCAGGTACCACATGGGCCGCGCGGCGTCACGCTGGC
>JBAUUA010000034.1:0-11864 GCA_049582465.1 Bradyrhizobium sp.
CCGGTCGACAAGAACGAATTGCTGGCGCGGGCGCGCACCCAGATCCGCAAGCGCCGCTACACCGACGATCTGCGCGACAATATGCAGAACTCGATCGAGATGGCGATCACCGACGCGCTGACCGGCCTGCATAACCGCCGCTACATGGAAAGCCATCTCAGCACGCTCGCCGAACAGGCCTCGAGCCGCGGCAAGCCGCTGGCGCTGATGATGCTCGACATCGATTTCTTCAAGGCCATCAACGACACTTACGGCCACGACGCCGGCGACGACGTGCTGCGCGAATTCGCGGTCAGGATCCGCAAGTCGATCCGCGGCATCGATCTCGCTTGCCGTTACGGCGGCGAGGAGTTCGTCATCGTGATGCCGGAAACCGATCTGCATGTCGCGGGCATGGTGGCCGAACGGCTGCGCCGTTCGATCGCGGGCGAGCCGTTCGCGGTTAACAAGGGAACCAAGCGCATCGAGGTCACGATCTCGATCGGGCTGTCGACGCTGGAGCTGAAGGGCGAAGCCGTCGCCGACGTGCTCAAGCGCGCCGACACCGCGCTCTACCGCGCCAAGCATGACGGCCGCAACCGCGTGGTGGCGCAGGCGGCCTGATCACGCTGCCTCAGCGCGCGCGCCTTACCGCTTCATACGCCAGCCGTTTGAACTCGAAGGCAAAGGGATGCATGAACGACATCTGTCGTTGCGTCATCATCAGGCCCGCGACATTCGCCTTCGGTGAAATCCACCATTGCGTGCCCGCTATTCCGCCCCAATAGAATTCTCCGGCGGAATCCGCGTGATCGAACGGCGAGGGTTTTACGATCAGCCCGCCGGCGAGCCCATATGCCCTGCCGGGAAGTTCGCCCGTCATCGGAAAGCGCATCCACACGCCGTCGGCCAACTGGTTGTCCATCATCAACCCGATCGTCTCCGGCTTGAGCAGGGTGGGACCGCCCGGAAGCAGGCTTCGGATCAGCGCCACCATGTCCGGCAAGGTTGAGACCAGGCCGCCGCCGCCATTGAATCTCGGGACGGGACGCAGGTAAGCACCCGGATAGGGCGAGTTATCCGTCCGCGTCAGCCCGGGTTTCATAGGATCCATCAAATCGGCGCCGGCGTAGTACGCGGCAAGCCGGTCTCGATCCTTCTCCGGCACCACGAAGGCGGTGTCCACCATGCCGAGCGGCCCGAGAATTCGCGCCTGGATGAATTGATCGAACGGCTGGCCGCCGACAATTTCCACCAGCCGGGCCGTCACGTCGGTCGCGACCGAGTATTCCCACGACGTTCCCGGATGATAGAGCAGCGGCAGGTCCGCCAACTGGTCGATCATGTCCGACAGCGGGGTGGCGGGGTTGAGCATCTTGCGCTCATTGTAGGCTTTGAAGATGGCCGTGCCGGGATCGAAAATTCCGTAGCTCAGTCCCGAACTGTGGCTCAGCAAATGACGGATGGTGATCGGCCCCTTGGCCGGCTCCGTGTCGTCCAGTGAGGTGGCGCCGGGGCGCAATACCTTTCGGTTCGCAAGCTGCGGAACGAACTTCTCGATCGGGTCGTCGAGATGCAACCGGCCTTGCTCGAACAGCAGCAGCGCCGCGCAGGAGGTGATCAGCTTGGTATTGGAGAAGACGCGGAAGATGTGGTCAGTCCGCAACGGCGTCCGCGCTTCCTTGTCGGCCCACCCGGCGCAATTCACATCCACCAGATCCCTGCCGACCAGCACCGCGGACGAAACGCCCGACAGGATATTGCCGTCAACGAGGCGCTGCATGGCGGCGTGGGCCGGCTTGAAATCGTAGCCGGAGGCGGTCACTTTCATGTCTTCCATCATCGTTCCTCTTGGCGCAGCCGGATGACGCGTGGCGCTCGCCCCGCTATCTCGCCGGACGGAATTTTGTCTTGTTGGATTGCACTCGGACGGCCGAAGCTAACAGCTAAACGCGGCTTCAGGAAGCAGCGGGGCGGCGCTTGGCCACTGCCGGTTGCGGCTTCTCCGCGGCATCACCGCCAACCTCCACTCCCGCATTCACCAGCAATACCGTTGCGGCTGCTCTCGCCGCGCGGGCCATCGAGGGATCGTCGCGCACCAGGTCCTGCGCGATCGAGCCGTCGACCAGCAGCGTGAGCTGGGTTGCGAGGCCTTCCGGATCGGGGACATCGAGCCGCAGCAGCAGGTCGCGGAACCAGAGGCGGCGGCTTTCCTTGAAGGCGATCGCGATCTTCTTGACCGCCCGGTCTTCGGCGCCAAGTTCGGCGACCGCATTGACGAACGGGCAGCCGCGAAAGCCCTTGCTGGCGAACCCGCGCTCCAGCCGATCGAATGTCCCGAGGATTTGTTCGACGGGCGGCTTGTCGGAGGCGGGAGCCCGCGTGAAGCGCCGCTCCAGGTAGGCCCTGATCAACGCGTCCTTCGAAGGGAAGTGGTTGTAGAGCGTGCGCTTGGAGATGCCGATCTCGGCGGCGACGGTATCGACGCCGACCGCGCGGATGCCGCGCAGATAGAACAGGCGGTCGGCGGTTTCCAGAATCCGCTCTTTCATGTCGGTTTTGTCGGAGCGGGACATCTGTACACAGACCTGTGTTGTTTGGCCCTTGACAGGAGCCGCCGGCTGCATCTTAATTACACAGATCGGTGTAATCAAGCCCGGCGCGATGACGGGACGCGGTTTTCGAAACCGGCGGCCACAAGGGAGAACAAGAAAAATGCCCCTGCTGCAACTGCTCCGTCCCACGCTTGCCATCCTGATCGGCGCGTCGCTGATGCTGTCCTTGAGCATGGGACTGCGCCAGAGCCTCGGCATCTTCCTGCAGCCGCTGACCCATGACGTCGGCATTTCGGTATCGGATTTTACGCTGGCGATCGCGGTACAGAATCTCGCCTGGGGATTCCTGCAGCCGCTCGCCGGCGCTTTCACGGTGCGCTACGGCTTTCGCGCCATCATGATGGCGGGCGCGGTATTCTACATTGCGGGCCTCGCGCTGATGGCCAGCGCACAGGGTTTTCTCAGCGTCATGCTTGGCGCGGGCGTGCTGATCGGGATGTCGCTGGCGTGCACCGCCGCTGCGATAGCGATGTCGGTGGCGGCGCGCGCGGTGCCGGCGAGCGTGCGCAGCACGGTGCTCGGCATGGTTTCGGCGGCGGGTTCACTGGGGGCGCTGCTGTCGGCGCCGCTCGGGCAACTCCTGAATGAGGGTTATGGCTGGCGCATCGGCCTGATCGGTTTTGTCATCCTGTCGCTGGCGCTGCTGCCGGCGGCGTGGGTCGCCGGCCGGGTGGACAAAATTCTGCTGCCGCCACGGGCGCATGACGACATCGCCGACACCTCGGCCGCGGTGGCGGTGAAGGTCGCATTCGGCAATGCGTCCTTCGTGGTGATGACATTGGCCTATTTCGTCTGCGGCATGCAGCTCGTCTTCATCACCACGCATCTGCCGTCCTATCTGGCGATCTGCGGCATGGACCCGATGCTGAGCGCGGAGACGCTCGGGGTCATCGGCGGCTTCAACGTGCTCGGCAGCCTGTTCTTCGGCTGGGCCGGCGAGCGCTGGAACAAGCTGGCGCTGCTCGGCGGAATCTATATTGCGAGATCGCTGGTGCTGGCCTGGTATTTCATGCTGCCGCCGTCGGAGGTGACGACGCTGGTGTTCGGCGCGATGATGGGATTTTTGTGGCTCGGCGTCGGCCCGCTGGTGGCGGGCGCGGTCGCCGAATTGTTCGGGCTGCAGTGGCAGGCAATGATCCAGGGGCTCGCCTTCATGAGCCACCAGCTCGGCAGTTTCCTCGGCGCCTACGGGGGAGGGCTGATCTACGACCAGCTCGGCTCCTACACCCTGGCGTGGCGGATCGGCGTCGCGGTGGGCCTGGCGGCCGGCATCGTCCAGGTGGCGTTCGCGCTGATCCGGCCGACGCGGCCGCCTTTGGCGGCTACGGCTTAAGGCAAAATAAAAACGGGGCCGTTAAGGCCCCGTCGAAGTCAGTAGCGGTCCCGCGATTTTTACTTTATCTTGGACTCGCGGAATTCGACGTGCTTGCGCGCGACCGGGTCGTACTTCTTCTTGACCAGCTTGTCGGTCATGGTGCGCGAATTCTTCTTGGCGACGTAATAGAAGCCGGTGTCCGCCGAGGAAACGAGCTTGACCTTGATGGTGACCGCTTTGGCCATGTTCAGGACCTCAAATATCAGGGGAATTGGGAGCCGGCCAATCGGCCCGCATTTGCCGGCAACCTAGCTTCAAACCGCCCAAAGTCAAGGTTTCGCGCGCGATAACAGGCCCGATTCCTTGGATTTAACCCTCAAAGAACCGGTTTTTCGGCCTCGGCAGCCCTAGATTCTGCCGCAGGGTCCGGCCCTCATACTCGGTCCGAAAAATCCCGCGCTTCTGCAGTTCCGGCACCACCTTGTCGACGAAATCGTCGAGGCCTTGGGGCAGGAACGGGAACATGATGTTGAAACCGTCGCAGCCGAAGCCGGTCAGCCATTCCTCCATCTGATCGGCGATCGTCACCGGCGTGCCGACGAAGGATAGCCCGCCATAGCCGCCGACGCGCTGGGCGAGCTGGCGCACCGTAAGCTTGTCGCGGGCGGCGGCATCGACCAGCCGCTGCCGGCCGCTCTTGGAGGCATTGGTCTCCGGGATCGGCGGCAACTGCCCGTCGGGATCGAAGCCGGAGGCGTCGGTGCCCAGTTGCACCGAGAGCGAGGCGATCGCGCTGTCGTAATGCACCTTGCTGTCGAGCAGCGCGCGCTTCTCGCGTGCCTTCTCGACGCTGTCGCCGACCACGACGAAGGCGCCCGGCAGGATCTTGAGGTGATCGCGGTTGCGGCCGAGCTTGTCCATGCGGCCCTTGATGTCGGCATAGAGCTTTTGCCCGTCGGCGAGGCTGCCGCCGCCGGTGAACACGGCCTCCGCCGTCTCCGCCGCCAGCTGCTTGCCGTCTTCGGACGCGCCCGCCTGCACGATCACCGGCCAGCCCTGTACCGGACGGGCGATGTTGAGCGGCCCGCGCACCGAGAGGTATTTACCCTTGTGGTTGAGCACATGCATTTTGGCGGGATCGAAATAGAGGCCCGCTTCGACGTCCCGGACAAACGCGTCGTCGGCGAAGGAATCCCACAAGCCCGTCACGACATCGTAGAATTCGCGCGCACGCTTGTAGCGCTCGGCGTGCTCCATGTGGTCGTCGAGCCCGAAATTCAGCGCCGCGTCAGGATTTGACGTCGTGACGATATTCCATCCGGCGCGGCCGCCCGAGATGTGATCGAGGGAAGCAAAACGGCGGGCCACATGATAGGGCTCGTCGAAGGTGGTCGACCCGGTCGCGATCAGTCCGATCCGTTCGGTGGCGCCCGCGAGTGCCGACAATAGCGTGAACGGCTCGAACGAGGTCACGGTGTGGCTGCGCTTGAGCGCATTGATGGGCATGTTGAGCACGGCCAGATGGTCGGCCATGAAGAAGGCGTCGAATTTCCCGGCCTCCAGCTTCTGGATCAATCGCTTGAGATGGCCAAAATTGAAATTGGCGTCCGGCCACGAGCCGGGATAGCGCCACGCCCCGGTATGAATGCTGACCGGCCGCATGAACGCGCCGAGCTTGAGTTGACGGTTTGGCATTTCGCTATCCCGTGTTCGACAATGTTGGATTGGAGATAGGGAGGTCCCGGCGCAAAGGCATCATGCGCCGGTGAGAAGAATTTTGCGTTTTGAAAGGCTGTTCGGCCTAATTTCTCTCGTCCTCGCCATTCCGGGATGCGCCGCCAGGCGCAGGCCCGGAATCTCGAAGTCGTCGGCGCGAGATTCCGGGTTCGCGCTTCGCGCGCCCCGAAACGACGATTCGGCTAGGCCCCCAACACGTCTTTCTGCATCTTGCCGCCGTAGAAATGGAAAAAGGGTACCGGCGCGTCGTGGCTGAGCGGCCCGGTGGCCAGACGCTTTTCGAGTTCGCCCAGGACATTTTTGGTCATGGGATGCAGGTCGGCGAGCGGTTTTGAGCCGAGCTCGACCCAGACCAGTTCGACCAGTTCGGCATCGGCATGGATCACGCCGTCGACACGATGGGCGATGGCGGAGGCATCCGCGGTGAAGAAGCGGGTATCGAAGCGCCTGACCCGGCCGGGCGGGGTGATCGCGCGCGCGATCAGGAACAGCCCGGACGGATCGGGCAGCAGGCCCGCCTCGGTAAACGGTTTCCACGGGCCTTCCAGCGCAGGCGCCGCGCCGTTGCTCTTGCGTCCGAGGCAAAGCCCGCTCTCCTCGCAGGCCTCGCGGATCGCGGCGACGGTCAGCGAGCGTGCGCGCGGGGCAGTAATCTTCGGGCTGCCTTTGAGCAGATTGTCTTCCAGCGCCTTCGGGATCGGGGCGGCGACGGGAACGCGATTGTCGGTCTTGTCGACACGGCCGCCGGGAAAGACGAACTTGCCGGGCATGAACACCACCTTGTCGTGGCGCTTTCCGACCAGAACCTTCGGCGTCGAGACGGTGCGGTCGACCAGGATCAGCGTGGCGGCGTCGACCGGGCGGCGATAGGGGTGATGATCGGCTTCCTTTTCTTCCTTGACCGTCTCGCTTTTTGCCGTCTCGTTCATCTCGCTCCCGCCAGCTGTCTCGTTTCTTGTTTGCACGACGTTTTTCAAGAACGCCCGGCTATTCCGTCGGGTTCAGCTCGTCGAATCCATGCATGCGCAATGCCCATTGTATCGCGACCACGGCGCCTTTCACCGGTTGAAGCAACGCCAATGACAGGACCAGGGTCAACGGCAGATAGATCGAGAGCTGCAGCGGCACCGACGGCGAAAAATCGGTTTCGATCCACAGGATGGTCGGTACCACGATGTGGCCGACGATGACGATGACGAGATAGGCCGGCAGATCGTCGGCGCGGTGCGGGGTGAAATCGAGCTGGCAGACCGAGCAGTGATCGTCGACCTTCAGGAAGGCGCGAAACAGCTTGCCCTGGCCGCAGCGCGGGCAGCGGCCGCGGAAGCCGCGCTTCACGGCGGTCCACAGGTCGCGCTTTTCGGCAGCTGCCGTTTCCCGGGTCCAGACCACGGGATGTGCGCTCAGGTTTTCCATGACTTGCCTTTCCTCGATTTGCCCGACTTGGCCTTGCCTGGCTTGCGATCCTTCTTGCGCGGGGTGCGGCCCGGATGCGCCTTGGCCTGCGTCCTCGAAACGTCCGGCCGTCTGCGGCCGCGCGGGACGAGATTGCCTTCCGACAACAATTCGAACCGCAGCGCGCCCGCGACTGGCGCTGCTTCTACCAGACGGACGTCGACCACGTCCCCCAACCGGTGCATGGCACCGCTGCGTGATCCGACCAGCGCGTGGCGGGTCTCGTCATAGTTGAAATACTCCGTGCCGAGCGTGCGGATCGGGATCAGCCCGTCGGCGCCGGTGTCGGTGAGCTTGACGAACAGGCCGGCGCGGGTGACGCCGGAGATGCGGCCCTGAAAGGTGGCCCCGATGCGGTCGGCGAGGAAATGCGCGATCAGGCGGTCGGCGGTTTCCCGCTCCGCCTTCATGGCGCGGCGTTCGGTCAGCGAAATCTGGGCGGCGATCTCGGTCAGCGTTTCGACCGTCTCGGTTTCGGGCAGCGCGCCTTCGCCAAGGCCGAGGCCCCGGATCAGGGCGCGGTGTACGATCAGGTCCGCGTATCGCCTGATCGGCGAAGTGAAATGCGCATAGCGCCGCAGGTTCAGGCCGAAGTGGCCGTAATTCTCGGCGGCGTATTCGGCCTGGGCTTGCGAGCGCAATACCACTTCGTTCACCAGCGGTTCGGAATCGTGTCCCTTGACCTGCGCCAGCACGCGATTGAACAGAGACGGGCGCAACGCGCCGCTTTTCGCGAACGGCAGATCGAGGGTTTTCAGGAATTCCTGCAAGGCATGAACCTTCTCCAGCGTCGGTTCATCGTGCACGCGATAGATAAGCGGCAGCGACTTCTTTTCAAGCAACTCGGCCGCCGCGACGTTGGCCAGGATCATGAATTCCTCGATCAGCTTGTGCGCATCCAGCCGCTCCGGCACGATGACGCGGTCCACCGTGCCGTCGCCCTTCAGCAGGATCTTGCGTTCGGGAATGTCGAGGTCGAGCGGATCGCGCTCGTCGCGCGCGCGTTTTACCACCGCGTAGGCGTCATAGAGCGGTTTGAGGATGGGATCGAGCAGGGGGCCTGTCGTATCGTCGGGCCGTCCGTCGATCGCGGCTTGCGCCTGCGCGTAGTTGAGCTTGGCCGCGGACCGCATCAGGATGCGGTGAAAGCTGTGCGAGCGCTTGCGGCCGTCATTGCCGATCACCATCCGCACCGCCACCGCGCCGCGCGGCTCGCCCGGCACCAGCGAGCAGAGATCGTTGGAGATGCGCTCGGGCAGCATCGGCACCACGCGGTCGGGAAAATACACCGAATTGCCGCGCGTCAGCGCATCGCGGTCGAGCGCCGAGCCCGGCCGCACATAGAAGGCGACATCGGCGATCGCGACATCGACGATGTAGCCGCCCTTGTTGTTCGGGTCGGGATCGGGTTGCGCGTGCACCGCGTCGTCGTGGTCCTTGGCGTCGGGCGGATCGATCGTCACCAGCGGCACCTCGCGCCAGTCCTCGCGGCCCTTCAGCGTGGCGGGCTTGGCGTCTTCGGCCTCGCGCAACGCGGCGGGCGAGAAGGCTTGCGGAATTTCGTGGGAGTGGATCGCGATCAGGCTGACCGCTTTTTCGCTCGACAACGAGCCGAGCCGTTCCTTGACCTTGCCGGAAGCGAGGCCAAAACCGCGCGAGCGCACCAGACCGACGCTGACGAGATCGCCGTCCTCGGCGCCGCCCGTGTCGGTTTTCGCGATGTTCAACTCGCGGCCGGCCTGCTTCTTGTCGACCGGGACCAGCCGTCCGCCGCCATCAGGCGTTTTGCGGAAAATGCCGAGCACGCGGGTCCTGGCGTGATCGATGACCTTGATGACGCGGCCGCGATAGACCGTGCCCTCGCGGTCGCGCTCCTCGAGTTTCTCGATCCGCAGCAGCGCGCGGTCGCCGACACCCGGGGTCGTTCCCGGTTGCGCGCGCCTGGGAACATGGATGCGGATTTTCGGCGGTTCGCCGCTTTCGACCTCGTCCCATTCGGCCGGCGTGGCGACCAGCTCGCCGTCGGCGTCGCGGCCGGTCACGTCGGCCATCAGAGTCGCCGGCAATGCAGCCGGCTCCTTGATCTTCTTGCCGCGCTTTTCGATGGTGCCTTCGTCGGCGAGCTCGCGCAGGATCCGTTTCAGCTCGGCGCGGTCGGCGTTCTTCAGCCCGAATTCGCGCGCGATCTCACGGGTGCCGACCTCTCCCGGCTGCGCACGAATGAAGGCGACGATGGCGTCCCGGGCCGGAAAGCCAGTGTCGCGCTGTTTTGCCACTTTATCCCCGGGCCTTGCCGGCGCTTTTCTTCGCGGGCGGCTTGGCGGCCGGCGCGGGTTTTGCCGGCGTGGTTTTGGCCGTCGCCGTCACCGGTGCGCGCGCCTTGCTGACGGCTTCCGCTTTCGGCTTGACCGCGGATTTCTTGGCCGCCGCCTTTTTGGCCGGTTTGGCCGCCGTTGCGCCCGCCGCAGTTTCCGCTTTGGCGGGCTTGGCCGCCTTGGCCTTCTTGGCGCCCCGTTTGGGCTTGCCGCCGCCCTTCGCCACGCGCTCGTCGATCAGTGCGATCGCTTCCGCCAGCGTGATGGTTTCCGGCGTCTTGTCGCTTGGGATCGTCGCATTGACGCCGCCGGCCGTGACATAGGCGCCGTAGCGTCCGTTCTTGACCGCGACACCGCCAAGGCTTGGGTGCTCGCCGAGCGGCTTGCCGGGATCGGCGCCGAAGCGGCGGCCGCTCGGGCCTTTTGCGATTTTCTCGGCGATCAGCGTGACCGCGCGGTTGAGGCCGATGTCGAATACCTCGTCGCCGGCCTCCAGGCTCGCGTAGGTCTTCTCGTGCTTCACGAACGGCCCAAAACGGCCAAGCCCCGCGGTGATCGGCTCGCCGGTCTCCGGATGCTTGCCGATCTCGCGCGGCAGCGACAGCAGTTTCAGCGCGAGATCCAGTTCGATATCGGACGGCGAGGTGTTCTTCGGAATGCCCGCGCGCTTCGGCTTTTCGCCCTCGGCATAATCCTTCGGCTCGCCGAGCTGGATATAGGGACCGAACCGTCCGGCCTTCACGATGACGTCGCGATCGGTTTCCGGATCCTTGCCCAGGATGCGATCGGCGCTGGCTTCGCTGTCGGCCGCGAGCGGACGCGTGTAGCGGCACTCCGGATAGTTGGAGCAGCCGACAAAGGCGCCGAATTTCCCGGCCTTGAGGTTGAGCTTGCCGTTGCCGCAGCTCGGGCACTGCCGGGGATCGCCGCCATCCTCGCGCGGCGCATAGATGTGCGGCCCCAGCATGTCGTCGAGCGCATCCAGCACCTGGGCGACGCGCAGATCCTTGATCTCGTTGACGGCGCCGATGAAGTCCACCCAGAAATCCTTCAGCACCTGCTGCCAGGAAATCTCGTTGTTGGAGATGCGGTCGAGCTGTTCCTCGAGGTTGGCGGTAAAGTCATATTCGACATAGCGCGCAAAGAAATTCTCCAGGAACGCGACCACGACGCGGCCCTTGTCCTCGCCGTGCAGGCGCTTCTTCTCGAGCCTGACATAGCCGCGGTCCTTCAGGACCTGCAGGATCGAGGCGTAGGTGGAGGGACGGCCGATGCCGAGTTCCTCCATCCGCTTGACCAGCGAGGCCTCGGAAAAACGCGGCGGCGGTTCGGTGAAATGCTGGGTGACGGCGAGGTCCTGGCGCTTCAGCGCTTCGCCTTCGCTCATGGCGGGCAGGCGGCGTGAATCCTCGTCGTCGCCGTCGTCGTCCTTGCCTTCCTGGTACAGCGCCAGGAAACCGTCGAATTTTATCACCTGGCCGGTGGCGCGCAGTTCCAGCAGGCGGGAGCCGGCCTTGGCCGCGATGTCGACCGTGGTGCGCTCCAGTTCGGCGGATTCCATCTGGCTCGCGATGGTGCGGATCCAGATCAGCTCATAAAGCCTGGCCTGATCGGTATCGAGGCGGTGGCGCATGTCGGCGGGCCGGCGCGACAGATCGGTCGGGCGGATCGCTTCGTGGGCCTCCTGCGCGTTCTTGGCCTTGGTCTGGTACTGGCGCGGGGCGTCCGGCACATAGGCGTTGCCATAGTCTTCGCCGATCACCCTGCGCGCCTGCGTGATGGCCGAGCCGTCGATCTGGACGCCGTCGGTACGCATATAGGTAATGAGACCGGTGGTCTCGCCGCCGATATCGATGCCTTCATAGAGCCGCTGCGCGATCCGCATGGTGTGCGCGGGCGCAAAGCCGAGCTTGCGGCTGGCTTCCTGCTGCAGGGTGGAGGTGGTGAACGGCGCCTGCGGATTGCGCCGCGCCGGTTTGGCCTCGACCGTCGTGACGGTGAAGTTCGCCGCTTCGATCGCCTTCTTGAAATCCTCGGCTTCCGCGCCGGTGCCGATATCGAGCCGCTGGATCTTCTTGCCGTCGGCGCCGACCAGCCGCGCCTCGAAGGCTTCGCCGCGCGGCGTGGTCAGGGTCGCGACCAGCGACCAGTATTCGCGCGGCACGAATTTCTCGATCTCGAGCTCGCGGTCGCAGACCAGCCGCAGCGCCACCGACTGCACGCGGCCCGCCGAGCGCGCGCCCGGCAGCTTTCGCCACAGCACCGGCGACAGGGTGAAGCCGACCAGATAATCCAGCGCGCGGCGCGCCATGTAGGCGTCGACCAGCGCGCCGTCGATCTGGCGCGGATGCTTCATCGCGTCCGTCACCGCCTGCTTGGTGATGGCGTTGAACACCACGCGCTCGATCTTCTGGTCCTTCAGCGCGCGCTTCTCTTTCAACACCTCCA
>JBAUUA010000035.1:0-3626 GCA_049582465.1 Bradyrhizobium sp.
CTGGCGACGGAGCCCATGCCGCGCGCGCTGGCGCCGCCGGCGCCCGATCCGTCCTTCGCGACGCCGGACTTTTCCCGCCAGCAGCGCACCGCGGTGGACGCCATGCGCGCGCTGGCGGCCAACGGCAGCTTCCACGTCGCGCTGCTCGACGGCGTTACCGGATCGGGCAAGACCGAAGTCTATTTCGAGGCGATTGCCGAGGTGATCCGCCGCGGCAGGCAGTCGCTGATCCTGATGCCGGAGATCGCGCTCACCGGCCAGTTCCTCGATCGCTTCGCGCAGCGCTTTGGCGTGCGGCCGATCGAATGGCATTCCGAGTTGACGCCGCGCACCCGGCAGCGCAATTGGGCCGCGATCGCGGCCGGCGAAGCGCCCGTCGTGGTGGGCGCGCGCTCGGCGCTGTTTCTGCCCTATGCCAGTCT
Organism: Bradyrhizobium sp.; assembly: GCA_049582465.1. Taxonomy (GTDB): domain Bacteria; phylum Pseudomonadota; class Alphaproteobacteria; order Rhizobiales; family Xanthobacteraceae; genus Bradyrhizobium. The sequence goes on from JBAUUA010000035.1 coordinate 423, forward strand.
CGGGCTGATCGTCGTCGATGAAGAGCACGACCAGGCCTACAAGCAGGACGAAGGCGCGCATTATCACGCCCGCGATATGGCGGTGGTGCGCGCGCACATCGCCAAGATCCCGATCGTGCTGGCCTCGGCAACGCCGTCGGTCGAGACCGAGGTCAACGCGCGCAAGGGCCGCTATCAGCGCGTGGTGCTGCCGTCGCGGTTCGGCGGCCAGCATATGCCGCATATCGAGGCAATTGACCTGCGGCGCGAGGCGCCCGTGCGTGGCCGCTTCATTTCCCCCAAGCTCGCCGGCGAGATCAGAATCGCGATCGAGCGGCGCGAGCAGGCGCTGTTGTTCCTCAACCGCAGGGGCTATGCGCCCTTGACGCTGTGCCGCGCCTGCGGGCATCGCTTTGCCTGCACCATCTGCGACGCGTGGCTGGTCGATCACCGCTTTCGCCAGCGGCTGGTCTGCCATCATTGCGGCTTCTCGATGCCGCGCCCGCATGTCTGCCCGCATTGTCAGGCCGAGGAATCGCTGGTCGCGGTCGGTCCCGGCGTCGAACGCCTGCAGGAGGAAGCCGCCGCGCTGTTTCCGGAGGCGCGCACTATGGTGCTGTCGAGCGACCTGATCACCTCGATCGAAACCATGCGCGCCGAATTGACCGAGATCGCGGAAGGCCGCGTCGATATCATCATCGGCACCCAATTGGTGGCCAAGGGTCACAATTTCCCGCGACTCAATCTGGTTGGCGTCGTCGATGCCGATCTGGGCCTGAGCAACGGCGATCCGCGCGCCGCCGAGCGCACCTGGCAATTGCTCAACCAGGTGATCGGGCGCGCCGGGCGCGATCAGGGCCGCGGCGTCGGTTACCTGCAAACCCATCAGCCCGAACATCCCGTGATGAAGGCGCTGGTAGCCTGCGACCGCGAGGCGTTTTATGCCAGCGAGATCGAGGCCCGCGAGCGCGCCTCCTATCCGCCGTTCGGCCGGCTCGCGAGCCTGATCATCTCCGCGGGCGACCGGCCGACGGCGGAAGGCTTTGCGCGCAAGCTTGCCGCGATCGCGCCGATCGACGAACGCATCAAGGTGCTGGGCCCCGCCGAGGCCCCGCTTGCGGTGATCAAGGGCCGCTATCGTTTCCGGCTACTGGTAAAATCGGCGCGCAACGTCGATCTGTCGGAATATCTGCGCGAATGGCTCGCCGCCGGCCCGAAGACAAAAGGCAATCTCAAGCTCGAGGTCGATGTCGATCCGCAAAGCTTCCTTTGAAGGATGGAAAATAAAAAGGCCTGCCGTCATTTGCGACGGCAGGCCCTTTTTTTACGGCGTGCAGCAAGTCCTGCGGCCGTTACGCCACGCAACGCTTACTCAGGCTTGTCGGATCGAGGAGACGTCCTGAACGCCGTCAGGAGATGACTTCGGCGGTTACCCGGCCGACGCCGGCGCGGGTCAGGCCGATGGCGCGGGCGGCGCCGGTCGACAGATCCAGCACCCGGCCGCGAACGAACGGGCCGCGGTCATTGACGGTGACGACGACGCTGCTGCCGCCATGGCTGACCCGCAGCTTGGTGCCGAACGGCAGCGAGCGGTGGGCGCAGGTCATCGCGTTCGAGTTCATGCGCTGGCCGGAAGCCGTCCGGCTGCCGGATTCGCTGCCGTAATAGGAAGCCATTCCGGAGAAGGTGCGCCCGCCGAACGACGACGGAGCGATCGAGGCATTGGCATCGCGCCAGGAAAAGCCGGAATCGCTCCGCGGTGAGTTGCTGGCGTGGTGATGGTGGCGATAGCCTTGATGATGATGGCGATGGGATTTGGCCGAGGCCTCGGTAACGCTGCCCCCGACCAGGAGAGTTGCGGCGAAAAGAGCTAGCGCCGTGCGCGACTGGGTTACGTTCCCCAACGTCGATTTTTTGACTTTCAACATGAATTAGTCCCTCAGCTAGTATTGCCACATACGTGACAAGTGGAACCCCCGTCCCAAGTTGTGCGGGTCGCGTTTGGTGGGCTAATGAGGCATAAAAGGGGCAGTAAATCCCGTTGGCCTCCCGTTGAAACATCTTGTGACCGAATTCACCTAATCCTTAATGGTTCCGCAATATTACGAATTCTTTGATTATTTACCTTTTTATACCGAGGAATACTGACGAACAAAGTCATCGTCGGAGAAGACGAGATTTCGCCAAGTAATGCGGACGGTGGAAGGGCCGGGCTAAAACCGGTGTTCCCTGCGCCGGGGTCATGCAGCCATGCGCCGGGCGGCGGAACAAATTGCCGTCCGTGCTTTCAGCGAAGCGACGGCCCCGAGTAGACCGACGCGGAAAAAATCCGGCATCGGCTCCGCGGAAAAAATTGCGCCCGCCGTCGCCGGATAAGCTCCGGATAAGCTCATGCGACAAGGCGGCGCCAGCCCCCGCCGTCATGTTGCACCTGCGCTCCCGCTATGTTAGCAAAGCCGCGATTTTAACGGTCCCGGCACAGCCGTGCCGGCCGAAAATCGAAGTCCCGCTTGAATTCCAAGGGCTTGGATCGCTAGGCGCCGCATCGTGGCGACGGTTTTTCCCTTGCGAGTTTGACAGCAATAAAGAGCGCGCTCGTGGCTGCAGAAGATCCGTCCGTTTCGGGAGTGTCCGGTCGTTACGCAACGGCCTTGTTCGAACTGGCGCGGGATGAAAAATCCATCGACGCGGTCAGGGCCGATCTCGAACGTTTCGAGGCCATGCTCAACGACAGCGCGGATCTGAAGCGTCTGGTCCGCAGCCCGGTTTTCTCGGCGGACGTTCAGTCAAAGGCGCTCGCCGCCGTGCTCGACAAGGCCGGGATCACGGGCGTATCCGCGAATTTCCTGAAGGTCCTCACCGCCAACCGCCGGCTGTTCGCCGTGGCCGACGTGCTGCGCGCGTTTCGCGCGCTGGTGGCCAAATTCAAGGGCGAAGCGACCGCGGATGTCACCGTGGCTGAAACGCTCAGCGACAAGAATCTCGACGCGCTAAAGGCCGCACTGAAGTCGGTGACGGGCAAGGACGTCGCGCTCAACGTGAATGTCGATCCTTCGATTATCGGCGGCCTGGTGGTCAAGCTCGGCAGCCGCATGGTGGATAGTTCGCTTCGCACCAAACTCAATTCGATCAAGCACGCGATGAAAGAGGCAGGCTGATGGACATCCGCGCCGCGGAAATTTCCGCGATCCTGAAGGACCAGATCAAGAATTTCGGCCAGGAGGC
>JBAUUA010000036.1:0-2929 GCA_049582465.1 Bradyrhizobium sp.
TGGCTGCTCCGGCGGTGAAAGCGAGCCCAATTTGTTCGGCTCGCCGCGCAAGGCCAAGAACCCGATGGAGATCGCGTGATGAAGACGTTCAAGGTGTTGTCCGCGCTTCTGAGCTATCCGACCGAAACGCTGATCGAAGCCGCACCCGAGTTTGTGGCCGTGCTCGATGCCGAAAAGCTGGTGCCGGCGGCCAGCCGCAGGGCCGTGGATCTGCTGATCGAAGAAATCGCGATCGGTGAGGTCTACGACCTGCAGGAGCGCTATGGCCTGCTGTTCGACCGCAGCAAGACGCTGGCGCTACATCTGTTCGAGCACGTCCACGGCGAAAGCCGCGATCGCGGCCAGGCCATGGTCGATCTGAAGGCGATGTACGAAGACGCCGGGCTTTTCATCGCGGCAAACGAGCTGCCCGATTACGTGCCGCTGTTGCTCGAATTCCTCTCGACCCAGCCACTCGCGAACGCTCGCGAGCTGCTCGGACAGACCGCGCATATTCTCGCGGCGCTGGCCGAGCGCCTTGGCCGGCGAGAGTCGAGCTACAAGGCGATCTTCGATGCGCTGGTTGCGATCGCGGCCGAAGCGCCCCGCCGCGATATCGTGGACGAAATGTTGAAGGCGCCGGATACGGACCCGATGGATCTGGTGGCGCTCGATGCAGCCTGGGAAGAGGAAGAAGTGAAGTTCGGTCCCAGCGCGCAAGGGCAGGGCGTCTGTGGCCATGAAAGCCTGATCGCCAGGCTTCGCCATGCCCGGCGTGCGGTCGATCCCGCGCCAACATCCCTGCAGTGAGGAGCGAAACGATGGAAACGCTCAATTTGATCGTGTTCGGCTGGTATCCCTACCTCTGCCTGACCGTGTTCCTGTTCGGCAGCCTGTTCCGCTTCGACCGCGAGCAATACACCTGGCGGACCGGATCGAGCCAGCTGTTGCGGCGGCGGCAATTGATGTGGGGCTCCAATCTGTTCCATGTCGGAATTCTCGTGATCTTCGTCGGCCATTTCGTCGGCCTGCTGACGCCGATCTGGGTGTTCGACATGCTGGGGGTGTCGCATGGCTTCAAGCAGATGCTGGCGATCGTCGCGGGCGGCGTGGCCGGCCTGATGTGCTTCGTCGGAATTTCCCTTTTGACGCACCGGCGGCTGTTCGATCCGCGCATCCGCGCCAATTCCTCGTTCGGCGACACCGCGATTCTGCTGCTGCTGTTCGCGCAATTGCTGTTGGGGCTGGCGACCATTCCAGTGTCGTTCGGCCATCTCGACGGCCATGAAATGGTGAAGTTCATGGCGTGGGCGCAGGGCATCATTACGCTGCAGCCGGGCGTCGCCGCCTACGTTCTGGATGTGCATCCGATCTTCAAGGCGCATCTGGTGCTGGGCATGACGATCTTCCTGCTGTTCCCGTTTACCCGGCTGGTTCACGTCTGGAGCGCACCGGTCTGGTATCTCGGCCGCCGCGGCTATCAAGTGGTGCGCAGCCGTGACGGACGCGCCACCCGTCCACTTCAACCGGCGGAGTAGGCCATGGATTGCTCGGTCACCAATACGCTACCCAAGCCGAAGACGATCAGCGTCAACGGCGCGGTGATCGCGCGCGAGGTCATCGCGCGCGAGGTCCAGAACCATCCGGCGGAAAAGCCGATCCTGGCCTGGCAGGCCGCGGCGCGGGCGCTGGTGGTGCGCGAACTGCTGCTGCAGGAAGCAAAGCGCCTCGGCATCGAAGCCGAGCCGCTGCGCGATCCCGAAGGACGCTTCGAGACCCCCGAAGAGGCGGCGATGCGCGCTCTTGTCGAACGCGAAGTCGTCACGCCGGAACCGGATGAAGCGGCGTGCCGGCGGTTCTACGAACAGAACCGCGCGCGTTTCCGTTCCGGCGACCTCTATGAGGCCGCCCATATCCTGATCGCTGCGCCCCGCAGCGATCTTGCCGCGCGGACGGTCGCGCGCGAGACCGCCGATACTATCCTTGCTGCCGTCCGCGCCGATCCCGCGTTGTTCGCCGAATTCGCGCGCAGCCATTCCGACTGCAAGACTTCGGCTGAGAACGGCGGCCATCTCGGCCAGTTGACGCGCGGCCAGACGGTTGCGGAATTCGAGACCGCGCTGGAACGCATGCATCCGGGCGAATTCGCCATCGCGGAGACCCGTTATGGCTTCCACGTGGTCCGGCTTGACCGCCACGCGCCCGGTCAAATGCTGCCGTTCGAACTCGCGCGCGACCGTATCGCCGATTATCTGGCGACCAGTGTCCAGCATCGGGCGCTGGCGCAATATGTCTCGGTGCTGGCCGGCCGTGCCGAAATCACCGGCATTACGCTGGCCGCATCGGCTTCGCCGCTGGTTCAATAGGAGAAGCATCATGCAGCTCGGCGAGATCATCCGGGGCTTCAGCGAGGAGGCTCCCGCCAACGAGGCGCTGCTCGCCTGCAACGACATCGTGCTGTTCGCGCAGGTCGGCGAAGCCGCCGGGCGCTTTGAAGAGACGGTCGGCGAATATGCTGCCGGCGCGGTGCGGCGTTTTGCCAATCTGGCGGTGAGCGAGGACTGGCTCGGGCTGATGAATGTGATCGAGCGCGCGAGCGATCCCGGGATCGACTGCCTGACCTACATGGTCAGATGGTCGCTGAAACAGGACGAGGCGCCGCCCGCCGTCGCGCACGAGGGCTGCACTTGCGGAGGCAATGGAGGCTGCTCGTGAGCAATGAGCTGCACCAGGAAAGCGCTGTGGCGGAATCGCGTGGCCTTGCCAGGGTCGGCATTCTCGTGATTTCCGACCGCGCCAGCCGCGGCGAATACAGCGACGAGAGCGGCAAGGCGATCAATAATTTCCTGAACAAGGCAGTGCAGTCGAACTGGATCGCCGTGATGAAGATCGTTCCCGATGGCGTCGACAGCGTCGCCAACGCGCTGGTCGAAATGTCCGATCGGGAAGA
>JBAUUA010000037.1:0-2670 GCA_049582465.1 Bradyrhizobium sp.
ATCATGGAAAAGCGAAACACAGTCGACGCCGTCGTCGCGGAAAGCCTGGTTTTCGAATCAAACTTCGGCGGAGCCGAGGGTCAGCCACAGGGTTCGAGCCACGAAGTCGCCAAGCGCGCTCAAGCAATTCCTGCGTGGAGCGCTGCCGCGCTCGCCTGCGAGACCATCGAGACGAGCGACCCAAAGGCCTGAGCGCAACCCCGATCCCCGCCTAGCCGCCGGTTCGGGCGGCGATTTAAAGGATCATTCGGGCTCTCGAGCCGTCCACCGGCAGGGGCGGGCGATCCGTCCGTTGGCGAAAGCGAAGTTCAATCCCCCAAAACAAAAACCCCGCCATTTGCGGCGGGGTCCAGTCTGGGAGGAGAAAGCCCGTCGGGCTCTCGGTAGAACTCGCAGGAATCAGGCCGGGATACGCTCTTCGGTTTCGTGCGGCTCGCGCAGCACATAGCCGCGGCCCCACACGGTCTCGATGAAGTTGCGGCCTTCGGAGGCGTTGGCGAGCTTCTTGCGCAGCTTGCAGATGAAGACGTCGATGATCTTCAGTTCCGGCTCGTCCATGCCGCCATAGAGATCGTTGAGGAACATCTCCTTGGTCAGGGTGGTTCCCTTGCGGAGCGAAAGCAGCTCCAGCATCTGGTATTCCTTGCCCGTCAGATGCACGCGCTGGCCGCCGACCTCGACCGTCTTGGTGTCGAGATTGACCACGAGATCGCCGGTCTGGATCACCGACTGGGCGTGGCCCTTGGAACGGCGCACGATCGCATGGATGCGGGCGACCAGTTCGTCCTTGTGGAAGGGCTTGGTCATGTAGTCGTCGGCGCCGACGCCGAGACCCTTGACCTTGTCCTCGATGCCGGCGAGGCCGGAGAGGATCAGAATGGGGGTCTTGATCTTGGAAACCCGAAGCTGCTTGAGCACGTCGTAGCCGGACATGTCGGGCAGGTTGAGGTCGAGCAGGATAATGTCGTAATCGTAGAGCTTTCCGAGGTCCACGCCTTCCTCGCCGAGATCCGTCGTATAGACGTTGAAACTCTCGGATTTCAGCATCAATTCGATCGACTGCGCGACGGCGCTGTCATCTTCTATCAGCAATACGCGCATGCCAGTCCCCTATAGTCGCCGCTCCGGGCGTCAGGTCGGCCGCACTTGCGGCACTCAAAACGCCTTTGAACAACTGATTCGGATCCTGACGACATATGGTTAACAAAATCTAATTCCTCTTCGCAAGGGTTCTCAGTGCAATTTTTATCGAATCGCTCTAAGACTTTGCTCCGAAGTAGCTTTTGGTACCTATACCCGTTCAAGTTCCACATTAAGAGCCGGGCCTAACCGACTCCTGCGACTCCGACCTTCGTTCTGCGGCCGAGCGCTCTCAGTCACCCCAAGACAGTGACGCAATGATTAACGATGCGGGTAAACACGAAGTTAAGGTCCGACGCACAAACCGCGGAAACTTAAGGGTTTCGCAATGAAGGCTCTCGCCGAGCAGATCACCGATATCGACGGCGTCAATATCTATGGCCGCGTGGTCGGCGTGCGCGGCCTGATGGTCGAGATCGCAGGTCCGATCCACGCCATGTCGGTCGGCGCCCGCATCGTGATCGACACCGGCGGCAACCGCTTCATCCCCTCGGAAGTGATCGGCTTCACCGGCAACAACGCCGTGGTGATGCCGTTCGCCGGCCTCGAAGGGGTGCGCCGCGGCTGCCGGGCCGTCATCGCCAATGCCGCCAGCCAGGTGCGGCCGTCGGCCGCCTGGCTCGGCCGCGTCATCAACGCCATGGGCGAGCCGATCGACGGCAAGGGGCCGCTGCCGCAGGGGCCGTCGCCGATGCCGTTCCGCAACTCGCCGCCGCCGGCGCATTCGCGCAAGCGGGTCGGCGCGCCGCTCGATCTCGGCGTCCGCGCGCTCAATACGTTCCTGACCTGCTGCCGCGGCCAGCGGCTCGGTATTTTCGCGGGCTCCGGCGTCGGCAAGTCGGTCCTTTTGTCGATGCTGGCGCGCAATGTCGACGCCGACATCACGGTGATCGGGCTGGTCGGCGAACGCGGCCGCGAGGTGCAGGAATTCCTGCAGGACGATCTCGGCGAGGAGGGCCTGGCGCGGTCGGTGGTCGTGGTGGCGACCTCGGACGAGCCGGCGCTGATGCGGCGGCAGGCGGCCTATCTGACGCTGGCGATTGCCGAATACTTCCGCGACGAGGAAAAGGACGTGCTGTGCCTGATGGATTCGGTCACCCGCTTTGCCATGGCGCAGCGCGAGATCGGCCTGTCGGCGGGCGAGCCGCCGACCGCCAAGGGTTACACGCCGACCGTGTTCACCGAATTGCCCAAGCTCCTGGAACGCGCCGGTCCCGGCACCGGCGCCGGCACCATCACCGGCATTTTCACGGTGCTGGTGGACGGCGACGATCATAACGAACCGATCGCGGACGCCGTGCGTGGCATCCTGGACGGCCATATCGTGATGCAGCGGTCGATCGCCGAACGCGGGCGTTATCCGGCCATCAACATCCTCAAATCGGTGTCCCGCACCATGCCGAAATCGGCCGATCCGGCCTATCTGCCGGTCATCACAAGGGCGCGCCAGATCATGGCGACCTATGCGGATATGGAGGAACTGATCCGGCTCGGGGCCTATCGCGCCGGCTCCAGCGCCGAGGTCGACGA
>JBAUUA010000038.1:0-1907 GCA_049582465.1 Bradyrhizobium sp.
GGCCGCCGAACCGTGGCACCAGCGCGACGCACAGCACCAGGTTCATGACGAAGGACAGCGCGTAGGCGAGCGCGCAGACATGCTGGTGTCCGAGCATGTTGAGCAGCCGTTCGACCGGGCCGATCGCCGAGCGCACCACGAGGCCGATCGCAGCTATGAACATGATGCTGTAGCCGACCACGAATTTCGGCCCGAACAGCCACAACAGCGGCTTGCCCAGCGTCAGCAGCAGCACGGTCGCGGCGAGCGAGGGCCAGAACGTCCACTTGATCGCATGCGCGACATAGGCCGACAGCCGCGGCTTGTCGCCGAGCGCATGATATTCGGCAAACCGGTGCGCCGTCGTCGCCGACATCGCATAATGAATGAAGGACACCAGCGCCAGCGTCTTGACCACGGCGAAATAGACGCCGACCTCTTCGGAAGAACGGAACTGCTGCAGCACCAGCACGTCGGTGTAGGACAACAGCAGGTAGAAGCCTTCGACCAGCAGGATCGGCAGCGAGATCGCCAGCCAACCGCGGAAATCGTAGGATTTGGGGCCGGCCGCGATATGGCCGTCGAGCCGTTTGTTCAGCGCCAGCATCTGTCCGATCATGGCGATCCATACCGCGGCAGTACTTGCGAGCATCGCGGCGGTGGCGCCGAGATGGAAGCCGAGTGCGAAGGCGCCGGCGGTGAAGCCGATGATCAGCGACTGGCGGACGATGAACTGCGGCATCAGCCCGAGCCGCATCCAGTCATGCGAGCGGGCGATGCCGTCCTGGGTGTTGGCGACCACGAAGGCGGGCAGCGTGAGGCAGCCGACATAGAGCGGAACGACCTCGCCGGCATCGATCCACGGCGACAGCCGTTTTACCAGGCCGGCCAGCAGCAGTGAGACCAGCGACGACACGATGAACGTCATCCAGCGGCTGCCCGACAGGAAGCCCCGCAGCAGCGCGTGCTCGCCGCTGGTGCGATACTCCGGAATGATTTTTTGCGCCGAGGCCGAAATGCCGAAATCCATCATGCTGCCGAGCAGCAGCACCCAGGTCCAGACATAGACATAAACGCCGTAATCCGAGCCGCCCATCCAGCGCGCCAGCAGGATCTGCGAAAGATAGGCGAGCGCCGCCGAGATGACGCGGATGATGAAGATGGTACCGGCCAGCCGCTTCGTCAGCGAGGCTTCGCTGGAACCACCCAACATCGCGCGCAGCCGCGTAAGCACGCCGGCGGGCGGAACTGTGGCGGAGGGTATGTCCGTCGCGGCCAAATGGAAAAACCTCGCAACCGCCGCGGGGCTGCGGCGACCATTTCGCCTATCAACTATTCGTTAAGATTGGGTTGGACGGGGACTCCCCGAAGTTGTCATTCCGGGGTGCGCCTCCTGGCGCAGGCCCGGAATCCATAACCCCCGATCGTGGTTGTGGATTACGGGCTCGCTCGCTTCGCTCGCGCCCCGGAACGACGAGTCATTCCAGATTGATGTTGAATTCGTACGAATGGTCGCCGCCGACCAGCGTCAATTTCAGCGCGGCGCCATCGGGGCTCGTGCCGGGCGGCATGCCTTCGAGTTCGAAGGCGAAGCGCTTGACGCCGGGCGGGCCATGTTCGAGCAGTTTCGGGACCGGCAGTCCCCAGTCGGGCGTCGGTCCTTCGACAAACAGGCTGACATCCCTGGCGTCAGGGCTCACCACGTCGACCAGGACGGTGGATTTGCCGTCGCGCTTGACGTCGCGGATGGTCAGCGGGTTGGGATCGCCGACATTGGCCGGCTTCGGCACCGTGTCGAGTGCGGCGAACAGGGCACTGTCTTCGGTGCTCGCGACGCTGGTGAAGGGCAGCTCGGCATTGGCCTGGACGGGAATGCAGATCTTTTCGCACACCGCGTAGTTGATGTCGGCGCGAAGCGTCACCGGCTT
>JBAUUA010000039.1:0-5591 GCA_049582465.1 Bradyrhizobium sp.
GGATGTTGGCGCGGTCGCGATGGGAATCGGAGCGGGTGAAGATGCCGAGCTGCGAGGGCGCCATGGTCAGGGGACCGCGGCGGCGGAACGCGTAATCGAGGCCCATCAGGCCGCGCCGCACGAGCGAATAATAGGTCTCGTTGAGGGTGCGGACGCCCGAGACCTTGTAGATCGCGCGCTGCTGCAGATGGTCCTGCAGATTGCGCCCGACGCCCGGCCGGTCGAGCACGGTTTCGATTCCGAGCGGCGCCAGCCATTCGTGAGGCCCAATGCCGGAGCGGTGCAGCACCTGGATCGATCCGATCGAGCCGGCGCACAGGATCACTTCGCCCTTGGCGCGCGCCTCGACCACTTCGCCGTCCTGGATGAAGCGCACGCCGACGGCGCGGCCGTTTTCGACGATCAGGCGGTCGACCAGCACATTCTTTTCCAGCCGCAGATTGGGGCGGTTCAATACCGGCTTCAGAAAGCCGCGCGCCGACGACCAGCGTCGCCCGCGCTTCTGGTTGACGTGGAAATAGCCGATGCCCTCATTGTCGCCGGTGTTGAAATCCGCGATGCGCCGGATACCCATCTCCTCGGCGGCGTCGCCGACCGCGTCGAGGATCGCCCAGGACAGCCGCGCCGCCTCGATCCGCCAGCCGCCGCCGGTGCCGTGGTGCTCGCTCTCGCCCAGAAAGTGATCCTCCAGCCGGCGGAACGCGGGCAGCACGTCGTCGTAACCCCACCCCGCGAGGCCGAGCTGGCGCCAGTGATCGTAGTCGGCGGCCTGTCCGCGCATCGAGATCATGGCGTTGATGGCCGAGGAGCCGCCGATCACCTTGCCGCGGGGATAGGCCAGCGAGCGGCCGTTGAGGCCTGGTTCCGGCTCGGTCCGGAACATCCAGTCCGAGCGGGGATTGCCGATGGCGAAGAGATAGCCGACCGGGATGTGAAACCAGATCCAGTTGTCGTCGCCGCCGGCCTCCAGGATCAGGACGCGGTTCTTGGGATCGGCCGACAGGCGGTTGGCCATGATGCAGCCGGCGGTGCCGGCGCCCACGACGATATAGTCGAAATCACCTTCAAGCTGCTTCATAAGGCATCACCATGCTGCCCTTCTTGGCACGAAGGCGCCGGAAATCAAGGCCGTAGCCTCGTCATAGCACCTCTGTGCGGTGTCCGAGGAGTGTTGGGCGGATCGCGACCGCGTGCTAGACAGGCGAACCGCCATGAACCTTCAACCGAGAATTCCACATGCCCATCGTCAACCGCGTCGCTGATCTGCAACCCGATATCCAGGCCTGGCGCCGCGATATCCATCAACACCCCGAATTGCTGTACGACGTGCATCGCACCGCAGCATTCGTGGCGGAGCGGCTGCGCGAATTCGGTTGCGACGAGGTCGCCACCGGCCTCGGCCGCACCGGCGTGGTCGGCGTCATCAAGGGCCGCAAGCCGGCCGGCAACGGCGATATCAAGACGATCGGGCTCCGTGCCGACATGGACGCGCTGCCGATCGAGGAGGAGACCGATCTTCCCTATGCTTCCAAGACGCCGGGCCTGATGCACGCCTGCGGCCACGACGGGCATACCGCGATGCTCTTGGGAGCCGCCCGCTATCTCTCCGAGACGCGGAATTTCGCCGGCGACGCGGTCGTGATCTTCCAGCCCGCGGAGGAGGGCGGCGCGGGAGCCGCGGCGATGATCAAGGACGGGCTGATGGAGCGCTTCGCCATCGACCAGGTCTATGGCATGCATAATGGTCCGGGAATTCCGGTCGGCTCGTTCGCGATCCGCTCCGGTCCGATCATGGCGGCGACGGACGCGATCGATATCAGGATCGAAGGCCATGGCGGGCACGCGGCGCGGCCGCACAAATGCATCGATTCCGTGCTGGTCGGCGCCCAGCTGATCACGGCGCTGCAGTCGATCGTGTCGCGCAGCATCGATCCCTTGGATTCCGCCGTCATTTCGATGTGCGAATTCCATGCCGGCAACGCCCGCAACGTCATCCCGCAGACCGCGGAGCTCAAGGGTACGGTCCGCACCCTGACCGAGGAAGTGCGCTCGCTGGTCGAGAAGCGCGTGCATGAGGTCGTCGCCGGCGTGGCGCAGATCACGGGCGCCAAGATCGATCTGGTTTACGAGCGCGGCTATCCGGTGACGGTCAACCACGCCTCGCAGACCGATCGCGCGACGGCGGTGGCCAAGGAAATCGCGGGCGAGGGCAATGTGCACGAGACGCCGCCGCTGATGGGCGCGGAGGATTTCTCCTACATGCTGGAGGCGCGGCCGGGCGCGTTCATTTTCTGCGGCAATGGCGACAGCGCGGGCCTGCATCATCCCGCCTATAATTTCAACGACGAGGCGATCGTGTACGGCACCTCGTACTGGATCAAGCTGGTGGAGAGCACGCTGGCGGCCTGACGCCGGCGCGTTCGGGCTTCCCGGATTTTGAGCTTCCCGGCGATGTCGTCGTTTGTTCATTCGGGTTCCCTATAAATCGATACGGACGAGATCTCGTATCGATTGGGGAGTTTGAAATGAGTGGCGAACATCCGGAGCTCGACGAGCTGCAGGCCGCCTACAAGAGCGCGGTGGAAGCCTGGATCGCTTCGATCCGCAAGGAGGAAGCGCTGGCCTCGGTCAATCATTCGGTGACCGAGGTCGACGAGTGGGAAAAGGCGCATTTCGACGAGGACGAGATGCGCAGCACGGTCAAGGCCGCGAAGGCGGCCTATGAGGACGCCCTACGCGAGAAATTCTTCGGCTTCTAGAAGTCGCCCGCAGGGGGCCGATCCTCTGCCGGTCCGAGGCAGAGGATCGCGCTTGCCGTGAAAGCCTACAGGATGCTGTAGCACAGCAGGTACAGGCTGCCCGAGATCATCATCGCGGCCGGCAGGGTCAGCACCCAGGCGAGCGCGATGTTGCGGATGGTCGACCCTTGCAGCCCGGATCCGTTGGCCGCCATGGTGCCGGCAATGCCGGACGACAGCACATGGGTGGTCGAAACCGGCAGTCCATAGCCGTCGGCGGCCGCAATGGTCGCCGCTGCGGTGATTTCAGCCGCGGCGCCTTGTGCATAGGTCAGATGAGTCTTGCCGATCTTCTCGCCGACCGTGACGACGATGCGCTTCCAGCCGACCATCGTGCCCAATCCGAGCGCGATGGCGACCGCGATCTTCACCCAGCCGGGGATGAATTTGGTCGCGCTGTCGAGCGAGCCCTTGTAGCTGTTGAGGGTGGCAATCTCGTCGGCGTCGAGGTCGCTCTCCTTGTCCTTCATCAGGAAGCGGATGGCCTCCGACGCCAGATACATGTCGTTGCGGGTATTGCCGACGGCTTCGGCCGGGAATTTCGCCAGCGTTCCGTATTGGGTGACCTGGTTGCTGATGTCGCGCACCAGCACCGCCAGCGAGGGAAAGGTTCCCTCGTCGATCTGGTGTTGCGCGACATAGTTGGTCACGGCCGGCCGCGGATTGCCCAGGATGTTGAAGCCGGCGCCCTTCCTCTCGATGACGGCGCTGGCCGCCATCGAATTCACGGTGAACTGCTTGATCTGGCTTTCGGGCAAAGTGCGGTTGAGCGCATAGGCGGTCGGCACCGTGCCGATCAGGATCAGCATGATCAGGCCCATGCCCTTTTGGCCGTCGTTCGAGCCGTGGAAGAAGCTGACCAGGGTGCAGGTGAGGATCAGGATGCCGCGGATCCACCATGGTGGCGGCTGGTCGCCCTTCGGCTCGGCGAACAGCGCTGGCGCGGCATGCTGCATGACCATCTTGAGGACGAACAGCAGGATCGCCGCCAGCGCGAAACCGAACAAAGGCGACAGCAGCAGCGCCTTGCCGATATTGGCCGCCTGCGACCAGTCCACGCCGGAGGTGCCGTCGCGGCCGCGCAGCAGGGCGTTGGTAATGCCGACGCCGATGATGGAACCGATCAGGGTGTGCGAACTGGAGGCGGGCAGGCCGAAATACCAGGTTCCCACGTTCCAGATGATGGCTGCGATCAGCAACGCGAACACCATGGCAAAGCCCGCGCCGCTGCCGACCTGCAGGATCAGTTCGACCGGCAGCAGCGACACGATGCCAAAGGCGACCGCGCCGCTCGACAGCAGGACGCCGAACAGATTGAACATGCCGGACCACACCACGGCAATGTGGGCGGGAAGCGAGCGGGTGTAGATCACCGTCGCCACCGCGTTGGCCGTGTCGTGGAAGCCGTTGACGAATTCGAAGCCGAGCGCAATCAGCAGTGCGACAAAGAGCAGGAGATAGGGCAGGTAGGTCGTGACCTTGGTGCCGGTCGCGTCGACGTCGACATAGATGCTGTAGGCGACGAACAGCAGCGCGGCCGCCACGACCCCCGCGTAGATGATGCCCGTCAGCGGATGAAAGCCGCCATCCAGGTCTGGTCCCTTTCGGCGGGCGGGTTCGATCGAACCGGGTAACGCAACGTCGCTCATGTGATATCCCCTTGCTCCCAATGCGCGGATTTTAGCTTGGGGCCTGTGACGGGAGCGTGAAACGCGCCGGCGACAGGGGACATGCCTGAACGGCCTGTCCGTCGACGGCCCGATCGGCTCCGCTGTTGAAATCCCCGGGAACATTGCTCCGGAGGCGACGTTGGGAAAGCGGGAAACTTCCCTCATCGCCAACGGAGTGCGCCATGACCGCGAAAGACAAAGACCTCAACGACCTCTTCCTCGATACGCTGAAAGACATCTACTTCGCCGAAAAACAGATTTTGAAGGCGCTGCCGAAGATGGCGAAGGCCGCCAGTTCCGACAAATTGCGCGCGGCCTTCGAAAAGCATCACGGCGAGACCGAAGGCCAGGTCGAGCGCCTCGAACAGATTTTCGAATTGCTCGACAAGCCGGCGCGCGGCAAGACCTGCGACGCGATCCAGGGCATCCTCGACGAAGGCAAGGAGATCATGGATGAGTACAAGGGCTGCGAGGCGCTCGATGCCGGCATGCTGGCGGCAGCCCAGGCCGTCGAGCACTACGAGATCTCGCGTTACGGCACGCTCAAGCAATGGGCGCAGCAGCTCGGCATGAAGGATGCGGTGCGGCTCTTGGATCAGACGCTGCAGGAAGAAAAGAAGACCGACGAGAGCCTGACTTCGCTGGCGGAGGCGGCCGTCAACCTCGCCGCGGCAGCTTGACGTAGGCGGCTTAACGTAAGAGTGGCGCGCTGCGCGGCATCCGGGGCCAGTCAACCACGCAGCGCGCCGACCGCTTGTGCGGGGTTACCGCATATCTTTCAATTAAAGGTTGCACGTGCGAATGTCAAATCCAGACGGCGATGGAACCGGCACGAATTGTGGGCAAGTTCCCTTGCGTTGTGTGCAAGCCTCAGGCCGCGCGCGTCGATTTTCGCAATAGCGCTGCGGCAATTTTCAGGTCATCGACAAAACGCCCGTATTCCCGCGCCTTGGCGTCTTCATCCGGCAGCCGCAATAGGTAGGACGGATGCACCGTCACCAGCGCCTTGATCCCCTCCTCGAGGTCGATCAGGCGGCCGCGATTCTTGTTGATCGGGGTGATTTTGCCGAACACGCTTTGCGCGGCGGTGGCGCCCATCGCCACCACCAGATCCGGTTTGATC
>JBAUUA010000040.1:0-7668 GCA_049582465.1 Bradyrhizobium sp.
GAACCAATGCAAGCGATCACAGGTGGTCTCCCGCGACGTAGTGCGCTCGTCAACATGCTGGACGGCCTTGCAAATATTCCGCGCAGAGAAACGCGCAAATTTGCAGACGCCTGATTTTTCCGTGGCCCGCGGCGGGAGCCGGGTTGTGTGACGGCCCGCCCTGTCAGGACTGGCGAAAGTAGGGCCTGCTCCTCACCTTGAGGAAGACGATCGGAGGAGCCATCAGGATCGCGCCAACGCGAGGAGTTTGCATTCAGGGAACGACGGTGACGGCGCAGGGTGCCAGGCTGACCAGCTTCTGCGAGACGCTGCCGAGCAGCAGTCCGGCCAATTGGCCGCGGCCGCGCCGGCCCAGCACGATCATCTCGACCGAGTTGCCCGCCGCGATATCGATCAATGATTGGGCAACGTCACCCGAGCCCGTCCGAAGTTCGATCCGGGATGCGCCAAGATGACGGGCGCGGGCCTCGGCATCCCGCAGCGTCTTGGCTGACAACGCCTCCAATACATCGCCGATGTTGCCCTCGACTCGCGCAAACTGCCGCGCCTCCTCTTCAAGCTGGCTGTCCGCGACGGTCGCAATCAGGAGATCGCCCGCCAGCGCGCTGGCGAGTCCGGCCGCAACGTCGATCGCGCGGTTCGCTCCCTTGGAGCCGTCGGTTGCCACCATGATATGCCGCATGAGATGTTCCATCCGTTTGCTGGTGGTTGCCGCCGGAGTGCCAAGAACCTAGCGCTGATAGATCCCGACAAGAGTCGCTTCGGCGACAGCGTGCCGGCGTGCCTCCCGCTCGACGTCGACGCAGGACGGCTTGGGAGGAAGCGGCAAATGGTCGACCGAAAGCGCCAGCAGACGAAAATGATAACGATGACGGCCATGACCGTGGGGCGGGCAGGGACCGCCATAGCCCGATCGGTGAAAGTCGTTGATTGCCTGCTTTAACCGCGCCGGGCCGCTGCCGTGGCCGGAGCCTTCGGCAAGTCCTTCGTGTTCGGCGGCAATGTCGTAGGCTGCCCAATGGTGCCATTTGCCGCCGGGCGCGTCCGGGTCGTCGCAAAGCAGGACGAAACTGCGGGTCGTCCGCGGGGCCGCTTCCCATTCAAGCGGAGGAGAGAGGTCCTCGCCATCGCAGGTGTAACGGCGCGGGATTACCGAGCCACCAGAAAAGGCGCTTGAGCTGAGCTGCATGGGCCACCTCTAGACCGGCGAGATTGTCTCATTCGCACAAGGCAGCGATTGATCCGGATCAAGGCCCCGCCACGGCCCGGCCGAACCGTGATCTGGCGCCATCGCGACCGCCGCTACGATGCGCTAAAGGAAAGACATGCGGCCGCTATTGCACCCCACCCTGATCAACGGGCGAACCGGCGATCCGGCGCTCTATATCGAGACGCTGTTCGAGCAGCGGGCGATCCTGTTCGACCTCGGCGACATCACGGCGCTCTCGCCGCGAAAGATCCGGCGTCTTGAGCACGTGTTCGTCTCGCACGCGCATATCGATCACTTTTTCGGCTTCGATCGAATGTTGCGGGTGCTGGTCGGCCGGGAAAAGCAGCTCCATCTTTACGGCCCGGACGGTTTCGTCGATCAGGTCCACCACAAGCTCCGGGCCTATCGCTGGAATCTCGTCGATCGCGAACCCGGCGATCTGTCGTTCGCGGTGACGGAAATCGCATCCTCGCTCGCCACGCAAACCGTACGCTTTCGCCTCAAGACGGCCTTCGCCGCCGAAGTCATGGCGACGGGCCGGATCGACCGGGGCATCCTCGTCGAGGATTCGGCTTTCCGGGTCTCGACGGCGATGCTGGATCATGGCACGCCATGCCTCGGGTTCGCGATCGAGGAGCCCGCGCATCTGAATGTCTGGAAGACCCGGCTTGCAAGCCTCGGGCTCCCGGTCGGGCCCTGGCTGAGCGATCTCAAGCGTGCCGTGATCGAGAACAGGCCGGACGATTTTTGCGTCCGGATCCGCGCTTCAGCGACGAATCCGGACCAGCATGACCTCCCGCTCGGAAAGCTTCGCGAGGTATTGACGGTCACGCCGGGCCAGAAGATCGGCTACGTCACCGACGTCGCCGATACCGCCGACAATCGCAAGGCGATCATCGAACTGGTCAAGGGCGCCGATATTCTCTTTATCGAATCCGCGTTTGCGAAGGCGGATGTGGCCCTGGCGGCCGCGCGCGCCCATCTGACCACCGAGGCGGCCGGGCAGATCGCGCGCGAGGCCGGTGTGCGCCGGGTCGAGCCGTTCCACTTCTCGCCGCGCTATGCCGGCGAGGATGAGCGAATGCAGAACGAGGTGACGGCGGCCTTTGCCGGGCCACCGACCTCGAAAAAGCAGCCCTGACGCGGGCGACCGCCCTTGCGCTGGCGGGCAGCGGGCGGCACATTGGATGCGCGGCCGCAAAGAGCCGCCAAGAAGATCGCAAGAACGACATTTCAAGGGAAACGCGCATGGCCGCCACGCGGATCGACTGCGATATCCATCCGGCCGTGGGCGGAACGCGCACCACGCTGTTGCCCTATCTCGACGATCACTGGAAGGAACAGGTGGTGAGCCGGGCCATCGACGGGCTCGATCTCACCAGCTATCCGCCCGACATGCCGCTCTCCGGCCGCGCCGACTGGCGCCCGGCCAAGGGCAAGCCCGGCAGCGATCTTTCGATGGTCCAGCGCGGCGCGTTCGACCAGCTCGGCGCGAGCCATGCGATCTGCAACGTGCTCTACGGCGCGCAGGCCGTGTACGATCCCTACATGGCTGCCGCCTTCTGCAAGGCGATCAACGACTGGATCGCGGCCGAATGGCTTTCGCGCGATTCCCGCCTGCGCGCGTCCATCGTCATTCCGCTGCAGGCGCCGGATCTGGCCATCGAGGAGATCGAGCGCCGTGCCGGCGACAACCGGTTCGTCTCGGTGCTGGTGCTGGCGCAGGGCGAATTGCTGTTGGGTCGCCGGCACTACTGGCCGGTCTGGCGGGCCGCCGAGAAACACAGATTGCCGATCGCGATCCATGCCGGCAGCCAGTATCGGCAGGCGCTGAGCTCGGTCGGCTGGCCGTCCTATCGCTATGAATATTATTTGGCTGAAGCCCAGGCGTTCCAGGCCCAGGTGCTGAGCCTGATCTACGAGGGCGTGTTCGGCAAATTTCCCGGCCTCAAGGTGGTGCTGATGGAATCCGGCGTCAGCTGGCTGCCGGCCTTCATGTGGCGCGCCAACAAGACCTGGCGCGGCGTCCGTGTCGAGGTGCCGTGGGTCGAACGCGAGCCGGCGTCGATCATGCGCGACCATGTCCGCCTCACCACGCAGCCGTTCGACAGCCCGCCGGATGCCAGCGGCGTCGCCGACATCATCGAGATGATCGGCTCCGACAAAATGTTCCTGTTCGCGTCCGACTATCCGCACTGGCAGTTCGACGGCGACGACGCCATCCCGCCGCATCTTCCGAAAAGCCTGGTTGCGCGCATGTGTGAAGACAATCCGCTTGAAACCTTTCCGCGGCTGCAGCTCGCCGCATGAGTTAAGAGGAGGATCGCATGAGCGATGTCATCGACCGCCCGGTGCTCGCGCAGGAAGCCACCGCGAAAACCCGGCTGCGCATCATCGATTGCGATATCCATCCGAGCCTTGCCTCGCGCGCCGATCTCAACCCGTTCCTGTCGCGGCGCTGGCAGAAGCACATGAAGACCTACGGCGATCATTTGCGCACGCCCTATATCGGCACCACGCCCTATCCGCGTTCCTCGCCTTTGATCGCGCGGCGCGATGCCTGGCCGCCGACCGGCGGCGTGCCCGGCTCGGACCTTCCCTTCATGCGCCAGCAGCACCTCGATCCCTTCGACATCGAGTTCGGCATCCTGCAGGTGCTCGACCTCTTCATCTTCTCGCAGCAGAACCTGGATTTCGGCGCCGCGATTCAGCGCGGCATCAATGAGTGGCAGCTCGCGCACTGGTGCAGCCGCGAGCCGCGGCTGAAGGCCTCGATCCTGGTCGGACAGGACGACACCGAGGCCGCGATCACCGAGATCGAGCGCTGCGCGAAACTCGGCCAGTATGTGCAGATCAACGTCTCGCCGCGCGCCAACGAGCCGCTTGGCCGTCACCGCTATTGGCCGATCTATGAGCGCGCCCAGGCACTCGACCTGCCGCTCGGCATCCATGTCGGCGGCTATGGCGGCCATGCGCCGACCGGCGGCGGCTGGCCGTCTTATTATGCCGAGGAGCACCAGTCGAACGCCCATACCATGGCGGCAATGCTGACGAGCCTGGTGCTCGAAGGCGTTCCCGAGCGTTTCCCGAAGCTCAAGATCGTGTTCATCGAGGGCGGCTTCGGCTGGATTTCCTCGACCATGTGGCGGATGGACCAGCATTTCGAGCGGTTCCGCAGCGAGGTGCCGCATTTGAAGCGCAAGCCGTCGGAATATGTGAAGGAGCATTTCTGGTTCACGACGCAGCCGATCGACGAGCCGGACGAGGCCAAACAATTGCGCGCGCTGATCGAATGGGTCGGCGTCGACCGGCTGTTGTTCTCATCGGACTATCCGCACTGGGATTTCGACGACCCGCGCTTTGCGTTCCGCACGCCGCTGACCGATGCCGAGCGGGCAAAGATCTTCAACGCCAACGCCCGCGCGGTTTACAAGCTCTGATCGCATGACTTAAAGCAAAATGACCCGCCATATCGTCGCCCGCACTTCGGAAATCCCGCCCGGCGGCAACAAGGTCGTCGATGTCGAGGGCCGCGACATCGTCGTGTTCCGCGTCAACGACGAATATTTCGCGCTGCTCAATCGCTGCCCGCATGCCGGCGCGCCGCTTGACAAGGCCGCCTGCGTGGCGCGGCTGACCTCGCCGGAGCCCGGAATCTACCAGCGTTCGCGGGTCGGCGAACTCTTGCGTTGCGCCTGGCACGGCTGGGAGTTCGACATGCGCAACGGGCAATCCTGGTTCGACCCGAACCGGGTCAAGGTGCGGACCTATCCGGTCGTGATCGAGGACGGCGAAACGCTCGCCAAGGGGCCCTATGTGGCGGAGACCTTTCCGGTCCATATCGAGGACAGTTACGTCGTGATCGAGACGTGAGACGCCACAGGTACTCCCGGGTTCCGCGTTGCCCGAGCAGGCTGAGGAAAAATCGGCGATTTTCGCTGTCCGGTCGCAAAACCTTGATCCCGGTGTTATAAGCCTGCCGGGTTTTCCACGGCGGTGAGAAACGGATGTCGAAGCAAGCGATGCGCGAGGAGGCCGAGCGCCTGATCCGCGAGACCATGGAACGCAAGACCATCGTGGTGAAGCAGGGCAATACCCGCATCGAAGCCGTTTGCGGCAAATGCGGCGCGCCCAACCGCGTCTCGGCCGAAAAGGGCGCCATCCGCGTCAAATTCGCCTGCAAGCAGTGCGGGCACAAGCAGGAGACGCTGTGACGGCGTTCGTTCCCCTGCCTATTTTCTGCCTATTTGAAGACTTCGCAGACCGTCTGGTGATCGCGCCCGGCCATGCCGCTGTTTCGCGCCGAGACGGCCTGCCACCACGCCTCCAGCGCCGTGCGGTCGCAGCGCAGCCTGACGCTCATGCCGTCGGCGAATTTGATCCAGTCGGCGAAGCGATGGCTCGGCACCGCGATCACGACTGGAATGCCGGCGCTCAGCGCGCGCTCGACCAGATATGACAGGCCCTTTCCCTCGCATTCCTGCCGCCCGAACCGGTTGACGATCACGAGATCGGCGCCCTCTTCGATCGCGCCGACGACCCGGGTGCCTGCGTCCAGGAGCTGGCCGACATCCAGCCTGCAGCCGGTTGCGCCGCTCCCGAGATTCTGGAACAGCTGCAGTTCCTCGCCGCTATGGACCAGCATCGCGGAAAGCTTCGGCGCATCGACGCAATGGTGGCCGGTCTGCACCAGCCCGACCGCGCGATAGCCGCGGGCGTTCAGGTCCGTGGCGAAATCCCGCAGCACCCGGTCAGGGTCCTGGTCCCGTTCATAGACGAGCGCGGCAAGGTCGCATTGGGCGTCGAACATGGCAGCATTTCCGCGAATTGAGTAGCCGGGGAGCGACCGTAATGGCCTTGCCCTGTCGAACGGACCATTCGGCATCTCGTTATATTCCGACCTATATCAGGAAATCGGCCTGCGGGCCACGGCTAGTTGGCCCGACGGCCGCCAAAAAGCGGGCTGGACGCCATCGACGGTAGCGATATATTCTTTGGAATATAACGCATGATTGTCCGGAGCTTGCCGATGAAGATCGACACCCAGGCCCTTACCACCTGCGAGGTCGCGGCCGACGGCGGCGCGATTTCGCTGGCGTTCGTCGATTCCACCGGCAACCCGGCGACCATCCGGCTGTCTCTGAACCAGGTCGGCGCGCTCGTCATGACGCTGCCGGGGCTGATCGACAAGGCGCTGCAGACCCGCTTCGGCGATCAGAGCCTGCGCTACGCCTATCCGCTGGCTTCGTGGCTGGTCGAACAATCGTCCGATCCCACCCAGACCATGGTGACGCTGCGGACCGTCGACGGCTTCAGCGTCTGCTTCTCTATTCCGCGCCAGCAGCAAAGCGAACTCGGCGCCGCGCTGGTGGCGCAGCCGACGCCGGGTGTGACGCTGCGGCCACATTAGGCGGGCCGGAGATACGCGGGGCGGCGTGATCAATTGTGTCGGCCGCCTTATTCGAACGCCCCTCGTCAAACAAGCGTGGAGAAGTCCGGCTTCGTTGATCGGTAACTTGGTTTCGGCCCGTGAGTCGGGCAAATTTTGATTCAATCTCAGCGCGCGATAGGGGACAGGTTCCCTCCATGGAACTTGTGCACGCGGCTGTGGGCAGGGGAATCGAGAATGTTGTCAC
This sequence comes from Bradyrhizobium sp., assembly GCA_049582465.1. GTDB lineage: Bacteria > Pseudomonadota > Alphaproteobacteria > Rhizobiales > Xanthobacteraceae > Bradyrhizobium. The sequence continues at coordinate 6,847 of JBAUUA010000040.1, forward strand.
GTTGGGGATGCGTCGTTGCCATTTGCTTTGTGCTGGTTCCGCGCGCGGAAGCTGCCGGGCGTCCGGGGCTTGTTCACCGTGCGTCCTGTTCGGTGGTCCGGTTCTACGTCGCCAGGTTTTCGGAATCCGCCGCCGAGATGTGGGCGAGAAGTCACGGTGCCACCGAGGCCGAGATCGAGGCGGCGCGGCGTTGCCTCAAGAATGCACCGACTGAAACCGCGCAGGCAACTCATTGGACGGCACAGTAGCGGCCACAATCGGATCGGTCAGAGACGACCGATTCCGGTGGATATGCAACCTCTACGAGCCGGATCGCGGTATATCGTGATATAAGATTTGCGGCGGCGCGTTTGTGATCTCGCGTCGCCCTCCCAAACTTCGACCCCGTCGAGGGCGGACGGGGTCTTTTCGTCATCATGCAGCGCTTGCGCCGGCGTCCGCATCAGTGGAACCCGCGAGACGTAAGCTCCGCTCCGGTTGCGAGCTTGGCAGCCGCGATTGCGCCCGCTACGACCGCCCGGGCCGCTCCGTCAGGATATTTTCCACGATGCTCAGGACGCCGTCGCTGGAAATCTCTTTCGGCTTTTGCCTCTTGTGGCGATCGAACCCGAGCAACTGGTCGAACTCGGACGGAGCGTAAGTCAATCCGTCGCTGTCGATGATCTGCACCAGCCAGCCGGTCTTGAAAAGCCCGCGAGCCTTGGCAACGGTTGCGGTCGGGCCTTGCCGAACGGTCTCGATGGTTTGACCGTCCTTGGAGGCGCGGATCGTAAATGTCATTGGAACTCTCTGAAATGGGAATGACTTTTCAATACGCAGGCT
>JBAUUA010000041.1:0-1655 GCA_049582465.1 Bradyrhizobium sp.
GGCCACCACGCCGAGCTTCGGCCGGCCGGGGCCGCGCGGCGCAGCGCCGGCAGCCTCTTCCGCTGCGACGGCGGCGTCAGCGGCGGGCAATCGTGCCAGCATGTCGGCGACGGAACCGCGGAAATCGATGTCGACCGGGCCGCTTGCGCTGTCGAAGACGAGAACAGCGGCATCCTTGCGCCGATCGAGCGTTTCCTTGGCGGCGCGCGCGACGGTGCGGAGATCACCGGCGGCGATGCAACGGTCGCCCTCGAAGGCGAGGTAGGGGATGTCGGACGCCGGGCTCATAAAAAACGCTCCAAGTTCCGCCTTGAATTATCCGGGTAAATTAGAACTGTCAATAAGCTCCGGGTAATATTGGCCCGGCTTGGGGATCTCGACTTTCCTGCGGCCCGCTGGCACCACCAAGCGCGGCGCCGAGGCGCGCGCGTCTTCCGGGGGATCGCCATGCTCATTGTCCATCATCTCAACAATTCCCGCTCGCAGCGCGTGCTGTGGCTCCTGGAAGAGCTCGGCGTGCCCTACGAGATCGTCCGCTATCAGCGGCAGCCGGACATGCGCGCGCCGGCCGAGCTTCGCGCGATCCATCCGCTCGGCAAATCGCCCGTCATCACCGATGGCGGCAACACCATCGCCGAATCGGGCGCGATCGCCGAATACATCCTCGACACCTATGGCGAAGGCCGCCTGATCCCGCCGCCAAAAACGCCGGAGCGGCTGCGCTATACCTATTGGCTGCATTACGCCGAAGGCTCGGCGATGCCGCCGCTGCTGCTGAAACTGCTGTTCACGCTGATGCCGAAGCGCGCGCCGGCATTGCTGCGTCCTCTAGTGCGCAAGGTGTCCAACCAGGCGCTGACGGCGCTGGTCAATCCGCAGCTCAAGCAGCACATGGCGTTCTGGGAGAGCGAACTCGGCAAAAGCGAATGGTTCGCCGGCAATGAATTCACCGCCGCCGACATCCAGATGAGCTTTCCGCTGGAAGCCGCCGCCGCTCGCGGGGGCCTCGATCAGGGTCACCCCAAGGCGATGGCGTTCCTGGACCGCATTCACGCCCGCCCGGCCTATAAACGCGCGCTGGAGAAGGGCGGGCCGTATGTGGTCGGGCGCTGACGGCCAAATGCGATTATTTTACCCGGGTGTAATTGACGCGCCCGCCGTCATCCGCTAATCCCGGCCAGTCCAACGGATCCGGCCTCGGAGTGGCGCATGAAAGTCGACGACAGGAAGGCGGCGATCGCCGCCTACAAGAAGCGCAAGAGCGCTGCGGGCATTTATGCGATTCGCTGCGTCCCTACCGGACAGTCCTGGATTGGCCAGACGCTCAACCTCGAGACCATCCAGAACCGGATCTGGTTCTCGCTCCGCGCCGGCGGCCATTCCAACCGCGAACTGCAGAGCGCGTGGGTGGCGCATGGCGCGGATGCGTTCGCCTTCGAGCCGCTCGAGCAGTTGAAGGACGAGGAACTGACGTATGTCAGGGATAATCTCTTGAAGGAGCGCGTCGTCCACTGGCGATCGTCGCTGAACGGGTCGGCGATCTAGACCCAGCGCGCATCACGGCTGCGTCGCCGCGATCGCTTCCTTGACCAGCCGGCCGAGCCCTCTGATGTCGCCGGTGGGATCGACGGAATCGCCGAGCCGCACCACCACCA
>JBAUUA010000042.1:0-1868 GCA_049582465.1 Bradyrhizobium sp.
CCGAAGCTTGCCGGATCGGTCCGCATCGGCGGCATCGTAAACCGCGCACCTCACCCAAACGGCAAGCCCTATGCAGGCGGACCGCAGATGGTCGAGATCAGCCGCGACGGCAAGCGGGTGTACTGGACCAATTCGCTCTACTCGACCTGGGATGATCAGTTCTACCCGCAGGGAATACCGGGTGCCGAGGTGATGGCCAATGCAAAGCCGGGCGGTGGTCTCGAACTGGCAAGGGATTACTGGGTAAACTTCCCGGATGGATACCGGGCGCACCAGATCCGGCTCGACGGCGGCGACTGTTCGACGGATTCGTTCTGCTATCCGTCGGTTTGAATTGAGCGTGGCCGACTGGACACCTGCCTGGCTCTGGCTGGCGGTCATCGCGAGCGGCCTCTATCACGGGTTGAACCCGGGAATGGGCTGGCCGCTCGCGGTCTCGGCTGGATTGATGGAGAGGAGTCCGCGCGCCCTGGTGGCCGCGCTTGGGCCGCTGGCGGCGGGCCATCTGCTCGCGATATTGCTCGTGATGCTTCCCTTTGCGCTGCTGGTCGCCTTCGTTGCATGGCAGCGCCAGATCCAGATTGCCGCGAGCCTCCTTGTCATCGGGTTTGGCGTGTTCCGGCTTGTCGGCCGGCACCATCCGCGCGCGCTGGCGCGGATACGCCCGACGCAATTGGGTCTTTGGTCCTTCGCGGTGGCCATCGCGCATGGCGCGGGATTGATGCTGGTACCGATCTATCTCGGGCTCTGCCGGCAGGCCGACCTCGATAACGGTCATGAGGCAGCCGGCGCCCTCATGCACGCCAGTCTCGGCATGGCCGTGCTGGTCTCCTCCGTCCATGCCGCCGCAATGATCACTGCAGGCGGATGTTCGGCGTGGCTGGTCTATCGCTATCTCGGTCTCAAATTCGTATCGCGGAGCTGGTTCAATCTCGATACGTCGTGGGCCGTCAGCCTCATTCTGGTGGGTGCTGTTGCACTTGTGCTCGGCTTCGCGACCTAGCGCAGAAGCTGCGGCCTGCAGGCGGTGCGTAACGAGTCAGCCTCCCTTTCGCAATGGTCGTTTGAGCTGGATTGGCTGAACTGAGAAGCTCAAGGCCACCTCAGCTGGCGGCCTCTTTCATTTCAGGACCAAAGTCTGCGATGCCGCCTTCCGGCACGAAACGGATTCGTTGCGTCTCGGCGTGCCGTTCGCATCATCGGGATAGATGGCGGTGACCATGATGCCGGATCGGCAATCCGGGACCGGCGCCGGCGGGGCCCGCATAGGGGCCGTTTGCCGGATAGGCACCGGCGGCGCCGAAGGGGGCAACCAGGCCCTGTCTGGCTGCAGGAGTGAGCGCGCCTCCGTTCAAAATGTCCCGATCCGGATATTGCGCCTGGAAGGCGTCCGGGTCATCCGCAAGTGCGACCGTTGCCGAGATCGTCGATAGCAGCGCCGCCGCAGCGAGTGCCTTGAGTCCGGTCATTAATGATGCTCCCTCTGGATTTTTGCTGGAATTCGCGCCGGCGATGCTGCTACCCGGGCCTGCGCGCCCCCGGATGTTTTCGAACAAGGGTGATGTAGGCGCAGCAGATGAAATAGCGCGCGGCACGCCGATCACTATTCCGGGAATGCACGGCGGGGTTTCGAATGCGGCAGCTTGTGCGTATCTCCGCGCCCGCCCGCTCCCGTCGATCAACCCGACGGGCAAATCACTTCGTTCGCCACGCAACGCCCTGTCCAGCCCCTTTTGCAAAAATATTCTGGTTTTCCGAAAGAGCAAATCAGTTCTATATCCCCGCCATCCCGTCCCACACAGAGGGGCGTTGCGCAACGTCACGGACGCGGGGCGGGGTGCGGTGGACGCTTATGCGCCTTTGACGAA
>JBAUUA010000043.1:0-2657 GCA_049582465.1 Bradyrhizobium sp.
CTCTTCAGACGGCCCATCATGGATCGACCTCAGCGAGAATCGCGTCAACACAACGGAATCACGCTTCGCGGCCTGTCTCAACCGACTTTTGCAACAAAATCGACCCTTATGAGACATGGGTGGAAGAACCAACACGCCAACATTCTGTCGTCATTTGGGACAATTATACTTCGTGGATCTCGCGGCCAACCGTGGAGTGGAAAGACACTGATTGCGGCGTGATGGGCGATGGCGTTCCGGTTGCCGGATATCGTCTATGTCGGGGGCGAATTTTAGTTTATGGGCAGGCGCGATTTTTCGACAGCCTGAAACAAATCTGCATACGCTCCTTGTTTGATCAGGAGGATAGTCATGCGATCGTTCCAAAGCGTTGCAGCAAGCATTGCGTTATCAGCGCTGATGGCGACAGGCGCGACCTGCGCCGGTGCAGAAGACCAGCCGCTCGGCGTTCGGTTGGTCGATCAGATGAACGCGCTTTACGGCGCGCATCCGGGTGTTCGCGCGAACCATGCCAAGGGCGCCGTGTTCGAAGGCATGTTCACGCCGGCCCAAAGCGCCGATGCGCTCAGCTCGGCTGTCTTTCTCAAAGGGGCGCCCACGCCGCTGGTTATTCGTTTTTCCAATTCGGGCGGCGTGCCGGACGCGCCCGACACCGACTCGTCGACCGGCGGTGTCCGCGGCATGGCGATCAAGTTCCGTCTCTCGGATGGGAGTGAGGCCGACATGATCTGCATATCGGCAAACGGATTTCCGGTGGCGACCGGCGAGGATTTTCTGGCCCTGCTACAGGCGGTCGGCGCAAGCGGTCCCGACGTGCCCAAGCCGACACCGGTCGAGAAATTCTTGTCGACCCATCCGGCCGCACACGCTTTTGTCACGACGCCGCGGCCTGTGGCGGTCAGCTACGGCACGCAGCCCTTCTTCGGCGTCAATGCGTTCAAGTTCACCAATGCGCAAGGAACGAGCAAGTTTGGCCGCTACCGCATCGTGCCCGAGAACGGCCCTGCCTATGTGAGCGACGAGGAGGCCGCGAAGCGTCCTCCGAATGCGCTTGCCGACAATCTACGGGCAGCGCTCGAAAAAGGACCGGTCAAGTTCCGCCTCCTGGTGCAGGTTGCCGCCGCCGTTGATTCGACCACGGATGCGACGAAGGTCTGGCCGGACAGCCGGCCGACGGTGGAGCTCGGCGAAATCTCGGTCATCAAGGCGTTGGACACGAAGAAAGTCGAGAACGAGTTGCTGTTCTTGCCAACCAACGTGACGAGCGGCATTGACCCCTCCGACGACCCGATCATCAACACGCGCACGGAGGCCTACGCTGAATCGTTCGGCCGCCGTACCAAATAGATCGCCCGCCTCGTATGGCTGGCCAGAACCGCACTGGGTGGGAACCGCGGTACCAGCGCCGGCAACTTCTCAAACTCGATGATCGATGTTTAATCGGTAGCCAATATCGCCTAGCAGCCGATTTCCCAATGGCTGGAGTGCCTATCTATCTCTCGGTTGGTGCGAAAACCCCGTGCCGAGACGGCCGGGATTGTGGTGGCTCAAGTCGTTACTCCGTAACGTTTTCGCCGCTCGATTGCGAGCACTATGGTGATGCTCCTGAGCTCAATCGCCTCTCAGGACCCGCTTGAAATGGTCCCAAAGTTGATCGGCGTCGTGTTCAAGCTGTTCGAGGTGCTTCTTCGTGGATTCGGCCATGCTCTGAATGGCGACATTCTTGATAGCAGCTTCGGAATTGCCGACCGCCTCTAAAAATGCTTTGGCGTTTTCAAAGCCTTTATGCGCCGATTCAAGCAAGCCACGATAGTAGTTCTCATCGTCGCGCACTTTCATCCGTTCCTCCTGAGTTTATTAGATCGTGGGCTAACGGCCGAAAGTTAGAAACGCATCATGTCGGACGCAAAAGCCCGGCATTGCTGCCGGGCCTTTCCTACCGTCGTGAACGGTTGGACTTAGAAATCCATACCACCCATACCGCCCATGCCGCCACCGGCACCAGGCATGCCGCCACCGCCAGCGTTCTTCTTCGGCAGTTCGGCCACCATGGCTTCGGTGGTGATCAGCAGAGCTGCAACCGAGGCCGCGTTCTGGATCGCCACACGCACCACCTTGGTCGGGTCGATGATGCCCTTGGAGACCAGGTTGCCGTATTCGCCGGTCTGGGAGTCGAAGCCGTAGGCGTATTGGTCCTTTTCGAGGATCTTGCCGACGATGACGGAGCCGTCCTCGCCCGCGTTGATCGCGATCTGGCGCGCCGGATAGGACAGCGCCTTGCGCACGATCTCGACGCCGGTCTTCTGGTCGTCGTTCTTGGTGCGAAGCCCCTTGAGATGCTCGGAGGCACGCAGCAGGGCGACGCCGCCGCCCGGCACGATGCCTTCTTCGACCGCCGCACGGGTCGCATGCATCGCGTCATCAACGCGATCCTTGCGCTCCTTGACTTCGATTTCGGTCGCGCCGCCGACGCGGATCACCGCGACGCCGCCTGCGAGCTTGGCCAGACGCTCCTGGAGCTTCTCGCGGTCGTAGTCCGAGGTGGTTTCCTCGATCTGCGCCTTGATCTGCTGCACGCGCGCCTCGATATCGGCCTTCTTGCCGGCGCCGCTGACGATGGTGGTGTTCTCCTTGTCGATCATCACCTTCTTGGCGCG
>JBAUUA010000044.1:0-2257 GCA_049582465.1 Bradyrhizobium sp.
GGCGCCTGCGTTGTGCATCTGGACGGCAAGGCGGTGAAGTCCTGCACCACGCTCGCGGTCATGGCGGACGGCCACGAAGTGCGGACCATCGAGGGGCTGGCTGCCGATGGCGCGCCGCTGCATCCGATGCAGGAGGCGTTCCGCGAGCATCATGGCCTGCAATGCGGCTTCTGCACCCCCGGCATGATCATGACCGCAGTCGATATCGTCCACCGCAAGGGCCATGATCTAAGCGACCACACCATCCGCGAGGAGTTGGAAGGCAATCTCTGCCGCTGCACTGGATACCAGAACATCGTTCAGTCGATCGCGGCCGGCGCCAAGGCGATGGCGAACTCCGATCTCGCGTAACCGATATCAGCGCACGGCGACCAGGAATACTTCATGTACGAATTCAAATACCATCGTCCGGCGACCGTGCGGCAGGCCGCCAATCTGCTGGTCAAGAATGAGGACGCCAAGGTGATCGCGGGCGGCCATACCCTGCTGCCGGTCATGAAGCAGCGGCTCGCGAGCCCGCCGCATCTGGTCGACCTCTCCCATATCGAGGGGCTGGACGGCATCGAGATGAAAGGCCGTTCGCTGGTCATCGGTGCGACCGCGACCCATCACGCGGTTGCAACCTCCGCCGTCGTCGGCGAGGCGATCCCGGCGCTCGCCGAACTCGCCGGCCTGATCGGCGATCCCGCGGTGCGCCACAAGGGCACCATCGGTGGCTCGCTCGCCAACAATGACCCCACCGCCGACTATCCCGCGGCGTGTCTCGCGCTCGGCGCCACCATCGTCACCAACAAGCGCCGCCTGAAGCCGGAAGAGTTCTTCCAGGGACTGTTCACGACCTCGCTGGAGAGCGACGAGATCATCACCAGGGTGATGTTCCCGGTGCCGAAGAAGGCGGCCTACGTGAAATTCCGCAACCAGGCCTCGCGCTATGCGCTGGTCGGGGTGTTCGTCGCCAAGCGCCCGTCGGATGTGCGCGTCGCCGTCACCGGCGCCGGCTCCGAAGGCGTGTTCCGTGTCACCTCGTTCGAGGAAGCGCTGAAGAAGCGCTTTTCGCCGAAGGCGCTCGACGGCCTGACGGTGCCCGCGGAGGGGCTCAATAGCGACCTGCACGGCAGCGCCGAATACCGCGCCCATCTGATCGCGGTGCTGGCGCGCCGCGCCGTCGAAGCCGCGACCGCCAAAGCCTGACATTGCCGGTTTTTGGCTCAGCAAGAGTGGTTCTTCCATGACCGCAGCGGCGCTTCCCAATTCCGTCGATGCGATGCTCGAGCTTCTCGGCTCGCGCGGCTACCTCGCGGAGCGGTCGCTCGCGACCGTCACCTATCTGTCGCTGCGGATGGGCCGGCCGCTGTTTCTCGAGGGCGAGGCCGGCGTCGGCAAGACCGAAATCGCAAAGGTGCTGTCGGCGGCGCTGGGGCGCAAGCTGATCCGGCTGCAATGCTATGAGGGACTGGACGTCGCTTCCGCCGTCTATGAGTGGAACAGCGCCGCGCAGATGATCGCGATCCGGCTTGCGGAAGCGGCCGGCGATACCGACCGCGAGCAGCTGTCGTCCGACATCTTCGCCGAGCGCTATTTGATCAAGCGGCCGCTGCTGCAGGCGCTGGAGCCGGACGTCGCGGGCGCGCCGGTGCTCTTGATCGACGAACTCGACCGCGCCGACGAGGCGTTCGAGGCGTATCTTCTGGAAATTCTTAGTGATTTCCAGGTGACGATCCCCGAACTCGGCACCGTGAAGGCGCCGCATCCGCCGATCGTCATCATTACTTCGAACCGCACCCGCGAGATCCACGACGCGCTGAAGCGCCGCTGTTTGTATCACTGGGTGGACTATCCCACCGCCGAGCGCGAGCTCGCGATCGTCAAATCGCGCGTGCCCGGCATCTCCGCGAAATTGTCGCAGCAGGTGGTCAAATTCGTGCAGGCGCTGCGCGACCAGGATTTCTACAAATCGCCAGGCGTCGCCGAAACGCTCGACTGGGCCACCGCGCTCACCGAGCTCGACGCCCGCTCGCTGACACCGCAAGTGGTCGGCGACACGCTCGGCGCATTGCTGAAATACCAGGACGACATCGCGCGGATGCAGGGCGACACCTTGCAGAAAGTTTTGAGAGAGGCGACGAGCGAGGATTAGCTCGCAGGTTGGCGCCGCCGGCTAGTTTTCACCACTCCCATCGGGAGAGGTCGGATCGCTCTTGCGATCCGGGTGAGGGGTTACGGTCTAACGATAGACCGTAACCCCTCACCCCAACCC
>JBAUUA010000045.1:0-3613 GCA_049582465.1 Bradyrhizobium sp.
GTGCCCGCCTCGGGCGGCGGCACCGGCGCGGCGACGAGGGCCGCCGTTGCCGTACCCGGATCGATCGAGGGCGCGGCGACGGCCGCCGTCTGCCGGCGCGGATCCGGCACCAGCGACAACAGGAAGCCGGCCGCGATGACGAAGCAGAGCACCGCCACCACCACGGACAGGATTTGCTGCGACGCGGCAAGCCCTCCCATGTGTTGATGGGTCGCTTCCGAAAGCGGGACAAAATGCATGCCGTACATCGCGGTGTAATGCATGCCGGAAACCGCGACGCCGAACGCAATCGAGCTTGCGATCAGGCGGATGCCGTCCTGCCGGGCCAGGAACACGCGCAGGCCGCCATAGGCCGCGACGATCGCGATTCCGATCGACAGCAGGATCATCGCGCCATCGTGCTCGATCGCAAAATTGCCGGCGAGGCCGTGGATGCCGACATAATGCATGCTGACGATGCCGGCGCCCAAGAGCACCGCCGAGGAAATCACCCGGCGCTGCGACGGCTCGCCGATCGAGAGGAAAAACAGGGAAACACCGACCACCAGCACGCAGATCAAAAACGAGACGATGGTGGGCAGCACCAGATAGACGGCGTCGGGCGGGATCGGCGCCGCCAGCATGCCGACGAAATGCATGGTCCAGATGCCGATCGCGAGAAAGCCGGCGGCGCCCGACAACAGGACACGCTGGCTCACGCCCGGCGTGCCGCGGATTCGCGCGGCGAGGCCAAAGCCGGTGTAACCACCCAGGATCGCGATCACCACCGAGAGCGCGACGAGATAGGGATCGTGTCCTTCGAACATGATCGTCTCGGCCGCCCGTCTCCACGGGCGTGCCTCCTCCCATGGCCGGAGTTTATAGGCGCGGCGGCGGAAATGACAATCGACCCCAACTGGACGATACGCTGACGTGATCCCGCCGCGGCCCGGCCGCGCGCGCTACGCTGCGCGGATCGAGCCGAGGAAACCGTTGACCTCGATCTTCAGCTGGTCAGACTGCGACGACAATCCGGTCGATGCCGCCAGGAGCTTGGAGGCGGCGACGCCGGCTTCGTTGGCCGCTTCCTTGACGCCGAGGATGTTATCCGTCACCTCGCTGGTGCCGGTGGCGGCCTGCTGCACGTTGCCGGCGATCTCGCGCGTCGCCCCGTTCTGCTGGTCCACGGCGCTGGCGATCGCGCCGGAAATTGCGTTGATCTCCGCGATGGTGCCGACGAAGGCCTGGATCGCGACGACCGCCTGTCCGGTCGCGCTCTGGATGTCCTGGATCTGTCCGGAAATCTCCTCGGTCGCCTTGGCGGTCTGGTTGGCCAGCGCCTTGACTTCGCTCGCGACCACGGCAAAGCCGCGGCCGTGCTCGCCGGCGCGGGCGGCTTCGATCGTCGCGTTCAGCGCCAGCAAGTTGGTCTGGCTGGCGATGCTCTGGATCAGCGTCACCACCTCGCCGATCTTCTGGGTGCCGGACGCCAGCCCCTCGACGACGACGTTGGTGCGGCGCGCCTCCTCGGCGGCCTTTTCGGCGATTTCCGCCGAGCGCGTCACCTGCTTGCTGATCTCACCGATCGAGGCCGTGAGTTCCTCGGTGGCCGAGGCGACGGTGCCGACGCTGCCGGACGCCTGCGTCGAGGCCATCGCGGCGGCGGCCGCCTGGCGCGCCGTTTCCTCGCTGCTGGAACTCATCGATGAAGAGATCGCCTGCATCTCGGAGGCTGCGACCGCCACCGCCTGGACGATATGGCCGACCTTGCGTTCGAAGTCGGACGCCAGATCGCGCCGCGCCTTGTCGCGATCCTGCTTGGCCAGATGCTCGGCCTCGATCCGCTCGGCCTTGGCGCGGGCCTCAGCGGCGTGGGCGGCCTCGACTTCGGCGGTTTTCTGCGCCGTGGTTTCGAACAGCTGCGAGAGCTGGTGGGCGAGCCAGATCAGCACGGCGGCTTCCATCACCAGGATGAGGGCGTGCACGACCACGCGTCCGAGATCGCCGCCGCCCGGGAAGATCGCCGCCGGCAGCAGGAAATTCAGGATGAGATGGTGGAGCGCGACCGCGACGGTGCCGATCACGATCGGCCGATAGTCGCAATAGGCAACCAGCAACGCCAGCGCCGCGAAGAAATACATGTGCACGTCGATCTGCCAGGCGTGACCCGCCAGCTGATAGGCAAACACCGAGACGCCGCCCATCAGCGCAACCGCAAAGGTCAGCCGCGTCGATAGGCCGTTGCCCGCCATGCGCCATGACAGGGTCGCGACGGCGGCCAGCACCGCCATGAAGAGCGCGGGCAACAGCCAGTCGGAGCCGCGCACCATTCCGATCGCGACCGCGATCGGAAGATGAATCCAGAGCAAGGCGATCAGAGCCTTGCTGGTGGTTTCGCGCAGCGCTTCCAGATCCTTGCTCTCGACGATCATGTTCAATTCCCCCAAAGGCTTTATTTCGTGAGACAGGCGGCGACCGCCTGCGGATCGATGGCAAGCCAAGCGCCGGCCTCGCGCAGCCGCGCCAGCCCGTCATGGCCGTCCGGCTGCACCACGAGAAGCGAAGGTATTGCGGTAATCCTGACGATGGCGGCATCGGCTGAAGCGGTGGCCGTGAAAATACGTTCGGCGCTCCACCAGGGCGGAAAGGCCACGGCGACAATCTCCGTGCCGGGCCGCACCTGCAGCGATAGCGTTGCCACTGCCACAAAGCTCGCGACCAAAAGGCCGGTGGCATTGAACCAGACCGGCCAGCGAGATGTCGTGATGGGTGGCGAGAGCTCCATCCGACAAACTCATACGTTGATAAAGATAATTGCCCGTAAATATCTAAGCTGCCCGAAGGTATCTGCATGCTGCTGTCGATTGCGGAGACCGCAAAAATGCCAAGCAGCGCATGCTGCGACGCAACAGTCTGGCCGCGAGTACCGAATGCGCGTTGAACCCCCTCACCCGAAATTCGCCATCGCGAATTTCGACCTCTCCCCGCGAGCGGGGAGAGGTGACAACCGCGCCGCTGGCGACCCTTACGCGATGCCCGCCGCGACCTGGCCGCGCAGCCGCTCCAGGCTGTGCAGCGTCGTGGTGCAGGCTTCCGCCACCTCGATGCCCTTGATGACGAAGTGCTTGCGGAAGAACTCGACATGCGCCGCGCTCTCGTGGAACTGCTGCGGCGTCAGCACCGCCGAGAACACCGGCACCTCGGTGCGCAACTGCACATCCATCAGCGCCTTGATCACAGTGTCGGCGACGAATTCATGGCGGTAGATGCCGCCATCGACCACGAGCCCGGCCGCGACGATCGCGGTGTAGCGCCGCGTCTTGGCGAGTATCTGCGCATGCAGCGGGATTTCGAACGAGCCCGGCACATCAAACACATCGACATTGGTGACATGGCGCCTTTCCATTTCCGCAAGAAAGGCGATGCGGCATTCCTCGACCACCTCGCGGTGCCAGGAGGATTGCACGAAGGCGACCCGCTGCGGTTTTGCAAACCGCGGATGCGCGGGAACCGGCGGACGGTCCACCGTTTCGGGAGCTTCTCTAACTTCGGCGTTGTGGGGAGCATCTTGCAACAACTGATTCATGGCTTTCCTCTTTCAGGAACAGAATCAGGGCACACGGAACGACGGGCC
>JBAUUA010000046.1:0-3500 GCA_049582465.1 Bradyrhizobium sp.
ATCCTCGGCCATGCGGCGGACTTCCTTGTCGATGGCCTCGACCGTTTCGCCGGCGCGGTCGGCGCGGGTGCCGGTATTGCCGACAAACAGTGCGGAATGTTCCATCCACAGCAGCGCCTGGTAGACCGAATAAGCGAGGCCGCGCTTCTCGCGGACCTCGTGATAAAGCCGCGAAGACAGCCCGCCGCCGCCGAGAATGTGGTTGACGACATAGGCGGCCATGAATTTCGGATCGTGGCGCATGAAGCCGGGACCGCCGAAGGTGACGACGGTCTGCGGCACGTCGAGCGGAATGAACGCGCGCTGCGGCGGCTTGGCGGCGTCGATGTCGGGGACCGGCGTCAGGCTGGCCTTGGCCGGCAAGCCGCCGAAGGTCTTGTCGAGCAGCGCGCCGAGCGTGGCCGGGTCGACATCGCCGACCACGGCGATCTTCAGCGTATCCTTTGCCAGTACGCGGCGGACATAGTCCTTCAGATTGGCGATCTCGATTTTCGGCACGCTTTCCAGGGTGCCGTTGGCCTGCCGGCCGTAGGGGTGGTCGCCATAGGCCATTTCCAGGAACTTGCGGCCCGCGAGCGCGGAAGGATTGGTGGTGTCGCGCCGCAGGTTCGAGATCACCTGCGAGCGGATGCGCTCGACATCGGCGCTGTCGAAATGCGGCGAGGTCAGCGACATCCGCAACAGGTCGAAGGCCTCGTCCTTGTTGTCCTTGAGCATGCGCAGGCTGCCGCGGAAAGTGTCCCGCGTCGAGGAGAAGCTCAGTTCGATGGCGCGGCGGTCGAGCCGTTCGTGAAAATGGTTGGAATCCAGATCGCCGGACCCCTCATCGAGCGTGTCGGCGACCATGTTGCCGACGCCGGCCTTGTCGGCCGGGTCCTGGGTGGCGCCGCCGCCGAAGGCATACTCCATCGCGATCAGCGGCACGGTCGAGTCCTGCACGAACCAGGCCTCGATGCCGCCGGGCGAAATCAGATGCTGGATCCTGGCGGCCGCGTGCGAGGGCGTCGATGCCAGCGGCGCCAGCGCGAGGCCCGCGGCGGCAACCAGAACAAAACGCCGTGTGAAGATCATGAAGTTGCTCACGAACGCTTCTCCTCGCGCTTCGCGCTGGTGTCCTTGATCAGATAGCCGGTCACCGAACGCTTCTTGTCGAGCCATTTCTGCGCGGCGGCGCGGACCTGTTCGGCAGTGACGGCGCGAATGCGGTCGGGCCAGCTGCGGATGTCCTCGATGCTCAGGCCGGTGGTGAGCGCGCCGCCATACCAGCGCGCCAGCGCCGCCTGGTTGTCCTGGGCGTAGATCGCCTCCGCGATAAGCTGGGTCTTGACGCGTTCGAGATCCTCGGCCCGCACCGGGTTCTGACAGACCTCCGCGATCACGCGGTCGATCACCTGTTCGACCTGCGAGAACTCGACGCCGGGCTTCGGCGAGGCCGAGATCGAGAACTGGGTCGCGTCGAGCGAGGTGCCCTGATAGCCGGCGCCGGCGCTGACCGCGAGCGGCTTGTCGACCACCAGCGCACGGTAGAGATAGGAGTTGCTGCCGTTGCCCATCAATTGCGCCAGCACGTCGAGCGCCGGGCTTTCGCCGGCCGCCGCGGTCGTGGCGGAGGGAACAAGATAATAGCGCTTCAGGCTCGGCTGTTCGACCCTGGCATCGGCCAGCGTGACGGTGCGCGGCGCGACCGGCTCGGGCTCCTGCGGACGAATCCGCTGCGCCGGGATCGCGGGCTGCGGGGCAACCTGGCCGAACGTCTGTTCGGCCATCGGGCGGACGTCCTTGGCGTCGACGTCACCGGCGATCACCAGGATCGCGTTGTTAGGCGCATAGAAACGCCGGTAGAACGCCAGCGCGTCCTCGCGGTCGAGCTTCTCGATTTCCTGGTGCCAGCCGATCACGGGACGGCCATAGGGATGATTGAGATACAGCGCCGCCATGATCTGCTCGATCAGCCGCGCTTCCGGGTTGTTGGCGACCCGCATGTTGTATTCCTCGAGCACGACGTCGCGCTCGGGCAGCACGTTCTCGTCCTTCAGGATCAGGCCGGTCATGCGGTCGGCCTCGAACTCCATCATCTTCGGCAGCTGCTCGCGCGGCACGCGCTGGAAATAGCCGGTGTAGTCGACCGAGGTGAAGGCGTTCTCATTGCCGCCGACCCGCAGCACGGTCTGGGAAAATTCGCCGGCCGGATGCCTGGCGGTGCCCTTGAACATCAGATGTTCGAGAAAATGCGCGAGCCCCGACTTGCCCGGCGTCTCGTCGGCGGAGCCGACCTTGTACCAGATCATCTGCGTCACGACCGGCGTGCGGTGATCGGGGATCACAACGACCTGCAGGCCGTTGGCAAGCGTGAAGCTCGCCGGCGGATCCGACGTCACCGTGGTCTGCGCCAGCGCGGGCCGCAGGGCGAGCGAGGGAACGATCGCCAGCGCCAGCGCCGCGGCGACAGGGGCGGCTATTCGAAGTCGTGAGGTCATGGCATGTCCTTCACCGCTGTCAGCCCGGATGTCGGCTGATCGCGGTCGCTCCTTGTTCGCTTGGGCGGATTCGAGGGTGCAAAGCGTTGCCGCGGGCTTTCTGTTCTACGCGTCGTTACCGGTCATTCCGGCAACGCACGGGCAGAGCCCGAAGCCGGCCGTTGCCAATGGCATCCGGCGCCGCCGGGGGCCAGCGTCAAGGGTCAATTGGGGACCTCTTTGCCCGTCATCACGTCGATATGTGTGCCGATCGGCTTCTGGTCGTTAACTCCGGTGCCGTAAGCGAAATTCGGCGACGGCGTCTGATACCCGGCAGGCGGTTGCGTCAGGGATTCGCGTGTCGGCTCGCCCGTGAACGGCACCGCCTCCGGCTTGCTGCTCTTGAACATGCCGAGCAGACCGCCGGTATAGCCAAGCTGTTCCGGACTCATCATCGGGTTCGGCTTGTCGCCCGGCTGTACCGGATCGCTATTTGTGCGGACGGGGACGGCCGTCCTGCCGACATTGAGTTCATCCGGCGTCAGCGGCCGGGCAGCTTCGGTGAGGCTCTTGGGAGTGTTGGCCTTCTTCCGCGCCGCGATGGCAGCCTTGCGCCGCTTCTCGTCCGGGTCCTTCGGCCAGTTCGGATCCTTGATTTCGCCCTTCACGGATTCCGGCGGCGGCAGATCGAGCTTGGGCGGCACCACCAAAGGCGAGCGCTCGCGATACTCGATGCCGCGGCTCTCCATGTTGGTGCCGCCGATGCCGGCCATGATGTTGCCGATGATCTTCTCTTCGAAGGTCTTGTCGTCCTCGTCGTCGTCATCCTGGGCGCGCGCGACCCCGACCGTCATCACCACGGCGACGCTCAAAACCACGACAGCGAGCCGCAGGCCGCGCCTCAGAGGATCTTGCAGCATCCAAACGCCGGCTTCGGTGTCGCGCATCGCCATTCCCGTTTCGTTTCCGTGAACCGCACGCCGATCAAGGCGCACGCTCCGCACCTTCTGGGCACCATTCCGGGGTCCGTATCAGCCGGGATCA
>JBAUUA010000047.1:0-7815 GCA_049582465.1 Bradyrhizobium sp.
GATTCAAGGCGTGAGTCTACAGGGCGGGTTTGTGCGGCGCCAGAGTGGCCGATCGCGCTTAATTGAAGCAATCCGGGAACATACGTGTGCCGTCCCGGTCGGGCCGACCTCCGCCGCGGTGTCGTCCCTGCGAAAGCAGGGACCCATACGCCGTGTTGCCTATTGTAAAAGACGCTGTTCGAGGGCTTTTCGCACAACAACTAGGCCCTGTGGTTATGGGTTCCTGCTTTCGCAGGGACGACACCGCGATCCAGGTCGGCTGCCTCGGGACGACACGCGTAAGTTACCGGATTGCTTCAATTAACCGCGATCCGCCACTCTGGCGCCGCACAACGCCGGCCTGTAGACTCCTCGTTTGAATCAATCCGGGGGGACGATGCGGCTGGCGGTGAGCCTCAAGACCATTCTGATCGGGATCGCGGTGGTCGCGGTCTCGTTTCTCGTCAGCCTGAAGGCGATGGACTGGATCGCCCCGCGCGGCCGGACCCCGGCGCCGGTGCTGGTTGAACTGCCGCCGCTGCCGCCGGTGTCGAAACGCTCTTTCGTGCTGGCGCCGGTCGCGATCACGCTCACCGCGATCCGCGACGCCGCCGATCGCGCCGCTCCGCACAACTTCGCCGGCAAGGCCGACAATCCGGTGTCGCAGATCCTGCAGAACGCCGACATCGGCTGGACCGCTGCGCGCGGCCCGATCGTGGCGACCGGCGGCCAGGACGTGCTGTCGCTGGCGACGCCGCTGACCGGCAAACTCAACGTCACGGGCTCGCTGTCGTCGAAGGCGACCGGCGCGGTCGGCGACGCGCTCGCCGGCGTGCTGGGCGGCAACGTCGCCAAGCAGATCGGCAGCGTGAACATCAAGTCGCTCAACGCCAACGCGGAGATCAAGGGCAACGTCACCTTCACCTCGCGGCCGAAGCTCGCCGCCGCCTGGCACCTCGAGCCGAACCTGGCGGCGCAGGTGACGCTCGGCGACAGCAGCCTTGTCGTGGCCGGCGCGCGCGTCAACGTGCCGGCGCAGGTCAAGCCGTTGATGGACAAGACCGTCGCCGAGCAGGTCAGTGCCGTGGAAGCGCGGGTGCGCAACGACCGCAGCTTCGAGCAGACCGCGCGGACGCAATGGGCCAAGGCCTGCCGTTCCATACCGCTGCAGGGCACCGGCGCCGGCTCGACCCTGCCGCCGCTCTGGCTGGAGCTCAAGCCGAACCGCGCGATCGCGGTGCAGCCCAAGGTCGATGCCTCGGCGGTCACGGTGACGCTCGGCATCGAGGCGGAGACCCGCATCACCTCGGCCGAGACCAAGCCCGACTGCCCGTTCCCCGCCAAGATCGACATCATCCCGTCGACGCCGGGCGGGGTCGTTATCGGCGTGCCGATCGACGTTCCCTTCACCGAGATCAACAAGATCGTGGAAGCGCAGTTCGCGGGCCGCACCTTCCCCGAGGACGGTTCCGGCCCGGTCGCCGTCACCGTGAAGCATGCATCCGTCGCGGCGTCAGGCGACCGGCTGCTGATTTCGCTGCTGGTGAACGCCAAGGAGAAGAAGAGCCTGTTCGGCTTCGGCGGCGAGGCCACCGTGCATATCTGGGGCAAGCCGCTGCTCGATCCGACGCAGCAGACGCTGCGGCTCGGCAACATTCAACTGGCCGTCGAATCGGAAGCCGCGTTCGGGCTGCTCGGCGCCGCCGCGCGCGCGGTGATGCCGCGCCTGCAGCAGGCGCTGGCGGAGAAGGCGACGGTCGACCTCAAGCCGTTCGCGACCAATGCGCAGAAGAAAATCGCCGCCGCGATCTCCGACTTCCAGAAAAACGAGGACGGCGTGCGCGTGAGCGCCGACATCACCAGCCTCCGGCTCGCCGACATCGCCTTCGATTCGAAGACGCTGCGCGTGATCGCGGAAGCGCAAGGCGCGATCAATGTCTCGGTGACCCAGCTATCGGGGCTGTGAAAGCGGCGTTGAGCGATCGGCGCGCGGCATCCGCCTGGACTAGTATGGCCCCTTGTTTCCGCCGAACATCTTCCGCAGGCGATCCTCGATATGTCCGCTGCTGGCGATGCCCACCATCGCCACATAAAAGGCGACCAATCCCAAGGCGAAATAGGCGACAACCTCGTGCATCTCGTCGATCCAGGTGGTGCCCCACACCGTGTGCGTGAGCAGCATCAGGATCAGCGCGCACAAGGGCAGCGCGGCCAGAATCAAGAACAGCGATGCGAGCGTCCTGGGAATCCGATCAGCGCTTTGAAACAGCGCCTTGATTCCGCGCAGACTGTAGACGGTCGGCGGAAACTGGACGTGATGCGGCCTGACGACCGCCCAAAAGATGCCGGCGGCCACCAGGATGGCGATGACGTAGCCGATCATCATGTGGGTATGCGGATATTCGTCGCCGGTCGAATAGGCGATGACCAGCAGGACGAACAGGGCAATACCCGATAGCCGGATCAGCAAATCCCAGATCATGTCCGGCCGCACGGGCGTCTCGGCTCTGATATCTTTCATGGACCCGCCTCGTTGCAGATGGAATGCTATCAATATGCTTCAGCAATCAATCTGCTTTGACCTGCATCAATACGATGGCCGCAAGCCCATATGCACTGGCGGCGGAATCAGCCGAAAGCGTGCGCGAGCCCATGGGCCGCCGCCGCGGCAAGTCCGTGTGCGAGCCTTGAGGTGCATCAATAAGGGCAGCCACGAAGCCCTACAAAATAGGGTTGTCCGTTGAGGGAGCAGGCCATGTCATATGCAGCCGTGATGGTCTATGTCGATATCGATGCCATTCCGGAACAAAGGGTTCGAATTGCTTCAGAGATTGCCACGAAACTCGATGCAGCGCTGATAGGTTTCTCGGCCCGCGCCGTTCCTCCGCTGTTCGTAGCAGAAGGTGTGATCATTGAGGAGGCAACGGAAGCAGACATCAAACAAATGCATGCGGCGCTGGCGAAGCGAGGAGACTGGTTCCGAAACGTCGTCGGCAAGGACCGGCCGGACACCGAATGGCGAACAGCGCTGGATTTTCCGGGCGCTGCATTGGAGCGCGAAGCCCGCTGTGCCGATCTCGTCGTCCTGGGGCAGCAGCTTCAGGGCCGCTATGATCCTTATCGAACCCTCGATCCGCGCGAGGTTCTTCTCAAACTCGGCCGGCCCGCGCTACTCGTTGCGCCGGGGGTCGCCTCGTTGCGGGCCGAACATGTCATCGTGGCCTGGAAGGATGCCCGCGAGGCACGCCGGGCCGTGTTGGATGCGCTACCGATCTTACGTGCCGCCAAGCGCGTTTCGGTCGTTGAAGTCTGCGCCCGGGACCAGGAACGAAATGCGTTAGCCAGGATTGATGATGTGGTCCGCTATCTGGCGCGGCACAGGATCAATGCCGATCCTCGACCAATTCTTCATCGTGACCGATCTGACGCGGATCATCTGTTCCAGTTTGCCCTGGACGAGGGAGCCGACCTGCTGGTGACCGGCGCGTACGGTCACAGTCGGTTGGGTGAATGGATCTTCGGCGGCATGACGCGGAGCATTCTCGAGTCGTGTCCGCTTTGTTGTCTCATGTCTCATTAGGCTGCCACGGCTTGGCTTGGCGCCCTGCGTTCTATCCTGAAGCGAGGATATCGCCATAACCGCACCCGTGATCGTCAACCTCATAGTGGCAATCGGGATTGGCCTGCTGATCGGCGCTGAGCGTGAGCGGCGCAAAGGCCAGGGTCCAGCGCGTTCTCCCGCGGGGATACGAACGTTTGCTGTTACGTCGCTTGTTGGTGCAATCAGCTTCATTGTCGGGGCCGAGCTATTGCTTGCGATTGCGACTGCGGGGGTCATCGCATTGACCGTTATCGCCTATTGGCGCAGTCACGATGATGACCCGGGCTTGACGACCGAGATCGCGCTGATCCTGACCGTTCTGCTGGGCGGACTTTCAACGCAACAGCCCGCACTCGCAGGCGGCCTCGCCGTCGTTGTGGCCATTCTGCTTGCCTCGCGAACCCGGCTCCACCGCTTTATCCGCACGGTGCTTACAGAAGATGAACTCAACGACATTCTGATCTTCGCTGGCGCGACCCTTGTCGTTCTGCCGCTTATTCCGGATCGTTCGATGGGGCCGTACGGCGCCCTCAACCCGCATCCAATCTGGATTCTGGTAGTTCTCGTGATGGCGATCAGCGGCGCCGGCTACATTGCGGTTCGCATGCTCGGTACCAGATTTGGACTACCTGTCGCAGGGCTCGCGTCAGGCTTCGTCTCAAGCACCGCAACAATCGCCGCGATGGGCACACGGGTGAAAGCCGGGACCGATGTCATGACCGCCGCAGTAGCGGGCGCGGTGCTGTCGACGGTCGCGACGGTCGCGCAACTGACGATTGTTCTCGGTGCCACAAGCTTGCCGACCCTTCGAACGCTTTCTATTTCGCTCGCAAGCGCAGGCTTGACTGCGGTCATCTACGGGACAATTTTTACGGTTCTGGCGCTACGTCAGAAAGCCGGGGAACAGGCAAAAAGCGGACGCGCGTTCAATTTCATTACGGCTCTCGTCTTTGCCTTGACCCTTTCATGCATCATGGTTGGCTCCGCCGCGCTGCAGGAATGGTTCGGCGAGAATGGGATTATTCTGGCCGCAGCGCTTGCCGGCTTCGTCGACACGCATTCAGCGGCGATCTCGGTGGCTTCGCTCGTCGCATCGGAAAAGATGACCGCGGCCGACGCCGTGCTGCCGATTCTCGCGGGACTTTCCACCAACACGATCAGCAAGCTGATTCTTGCCGGCACCAGCGGAGGCCGCTCGTTCGCCATCCGTGTAGTTCCCGGATTGATATTGGTCGGGTTGGCGGCGTGGGCGGGCGCGCTTTGCGCCCTGATCGGTGCCTGATCCGAGTCTCGAAGCCGTTTGCCATTTCAAGATCGAGGAACGTCCGGCTGAAATATGGCTGTAGTTCTCACGCACGCAGAGCACGTCGGAACGGCAGCTTCAGAAGTTCAAGGACAAGGAGCGTGGCAAAGCCCACCCCTATGCACAGCAGGAGATCGTCCGGGTGAAGCGGACCAAAGCGAAAGAGTTCCCGCAGGGTCGGCCAGCTCAGAATGGCGGTCAGCAGAGCTGCATCAACACCGAGCACCGTCCAAAGCACGGGATTGGGCCTCGAAAGTGCCCGCACGACGGACGTGCTGAACGAGCGGCCCGCGAGGATCATCGCAATATTTCCCACGACCAGCGCGACAAAGGACAGCGACCGGACCTCCGCTTCGGGCATTCCTCGCAGCCACGCGATCAGGAAAATGGCCGCCGTCGCCACCAGCACGGTCGTTCCCTGCAGCAAGCTCCAGAGGATGAGCGGGAACGAAAACAGCGGGCTCTTCGGATTGCGCGGCGGGCGGCTCATCACGTCGCCTTCCTCCGGCTCAGCCTCGAAGGCGATCGAACTGACCGGATCGACCACCATTTCCAGAAAAGCCATGTGAACCGGAAACAGAATCAGCGGAATTCCAAGAGCGAGCGGCAGAAGGGCAAGACCGGCAATCGGTATGTGGGCCGCCATTACGAAGCCCATCGCCTTTCGAATGTTGTCGTAGATCCGGCGGCCAAGCCGGATGGTATGGACGATGGAACTGAAATCGTCCTCGATCAGGACGATCGCGCTGGCTTCGCGCGCAACGTCCGTTCCGCGACCGCCCATGGCGATGCCGATATGGGCGGCCTTGAGCGACGGCGCATCATTGACGCCGTCGCCGGTCATGGCGACGATTTCACCGTTGGCCTTCAGGGCCTGGACGATCCGCATTTTTTGTTCCGGCTGGATGCGGGCGAATACCGTGGCGGTCCTGACACGGTCGGCCAGCGCCGCGTCGTCAAGCCGGGCGAGATCCTGGCCGCTCATGAGATCGCCGACATCGATGCCGGCCTGCTGTGCGATGGCCCGCGCGGTGGCCGGATAATCGCCCGTAATCATGATGACGCGAATGCCGGCTGAGCGGCATTCGCGCACCGCCGACGGCACGCTCGCCCGCACCGGATCGGCAAGCCCGACCAGACCGAGAAAATCGAAGGCGATGTCCTGCTGGGAGCCCGGCGGATCACCCTTCAGCATCGCCTTCGCCACCCCGAGGACGCGCATGCCCTGAGCCGCCATCTGCCCGGCGTCCTGTGCGAGCATGGCCTGCCTGTCGGACGAGAACCGGCACAGTCCGGCGATCGCTTCCGGCGCTCCCTTGGCGGCAGCGAGCAGCGAACCGTCCGGCTGGCGCCAGAGGTTGGTCATGGCGAGCAGAACGGAGCCGAACGGATATTGATGGACGAGATCCTCCGGAACGACGGCGTCGAGCGCGAGTTCGTCGGCGCGCAGATGAAAGGCCAGTTCCATGGGATCGAACGGCTTGACCTGGCTCGCGAGACGGCCGAAGGCGACGACCATGTCGGCCCCCACGTCGCCGTCGACCGGGCGCACATCCGCAATCGTCATCCGGTTTTCGGTCAGGGTGCCGGTCTTGTCCGTGCACAGCGCCGTGGCGGCACCGAGGGTTTCGATCGCGGCGGAGCGCCGCGTCAGCACGCCGGCACGCGAGATCCGCCAGGCCCCCATCACCATGAAGACGGTCAGAATGACCGGAAACTCTTCCGGCAGCAGCGACATGCTCAGCGCGATCCCGCCGAGAAAGGCATTGAGCCAAGTGGAATGAATCCAGCCATAGAGAACGGTGAACAGAACGCTGATGGATACGCCGCCAATCGCGAACAGGCGGACCAGGCGCCGGGTTTCATTTTGGATCGGCGGCGGCTCGCTCTCGATGACGGAAAGGGATTTGCCGATCTTGCCGATTTCACTCCTTGCCCCGGTCGCAGTCACCTCGGCAAGCCCCTGGCCGCGCACGATCAGCGAACCCGAATAGACGAAAGGGAGGTCATCACCGCCCGGCCTTGAATCGGACGGCAATCCGGCGGAGACCGCCTTTCGCACCGGCACGGCCTCGCCGGTCAACAGCGATTCATCGGCTTCCAGCGTCTGGCACGAGATCAAGGTCGCGTCCGCAGGTACGCGGTCGCCCTCGTTCAGGAGCACAAGGTCGCCGCGGACGACCTCACGGCCGGGAATCCGCTTTTGCTCGCCATCCCTCAGCACCAGTGCGCGCGGGCTCGTGAGGTCGCGCAGTGCATCGAGCACGCGCTCGCTGCGGGCCTCCTGAACGATCGTGACGACGATGGAAGCAGAGGCCAGCACGACGATCAGCAGCGCTTCGTGGAGATCGCCGAGGCTGATGTAAATCACCCCCGCGGCAAGCAACATCAACAGCATCGGTTCGCGCAGAACTTCGAATGCGATCTGCCAGACCTTGCGCCGCCCGTCCTGCGCAAGCTCGTTGGCACCCTCGGCCGAAAGACGCCTGGCCGCTTCGGTGCTGGTCAGCCCGTTCATACGCGGCACCCGATATCAGATCCGCTTTTGCCATGATCGAACACCGGTCAGGGCTCCGAAGGTTGCGGAGCAGCGTACGATTTCAGCTCGACGGTCGCCGCGGCAAGACGTCGATACAAATCCCGTTTCCGGGCAAGCGGCAGCCAATCATACAGGAATATTTCGAGTGGCCGCCAGTTTGCGACCCACCCAAGAATGAGAAAGCTCTCCTCGGCCAAGCGTCGGAACGGGGCTTCGATCAGGTACCCGCCCACGACGTGCGCCGACAGAAGGCAGATAATCAGGATCGTGGCGCCGATTCCGAGCGAGCGGCGACCGATCCGGAAAAGCTCCTTCATCTCACGTTGAGTAGCCCCTGCGTGGTCGGAAAAGTATCGACGGAAGGCCTCCTTCAGCTCGCGTGCCGCCTTCGTT
>JBAUUA010000048.1:0-6896 GCA_049582465.1 Bradyrhizobium sp.
CGCGCGGCGCGATGGTGGTGTTATCGGCCTGCACATAGGCATCGTCAGTCGAAACCTCGAAGCGGCCGACGGTCCAGTATTGCGTGCCGTACCAGGCGCCGAGCGCCAGCACCGCCGCACTCGCGGCGCCCAGCAACCACGCCCGCCGATTGGTGCGAAGCGCGGGAGCTGCTTGGGCTCCGGCCGCGTCGGCCGCCTCCCGCAGAATGGGTGCGGCTTCCGCCGGCGAAACCGGCCGCTCGATCTCAACTGCACCTGTATGCCGCGTCATTGACGTTACTCCGGTTCCCGCCGTTTCCGGTGTCCGCACCTGGTCCCTGTTGCGAGCGCCCTGGCTCAAATTAGGAAACTTGATATTTTCCTAAATGCTCCCTACATTGCGGCAATCAATGGGGTGCCCGGATGGAACCGCGTAACAAGACCGTGAAGCGAGGCCGGGGCCGGCCGCAGGCCCGCCCCGACGAGGTCACGCGCCGCCTCATCCATGAGGCCGCGCAGCAGGAGTTCCTGGAAAGCGGATACGCCGCCACCTGCATGGAGGCTGTCGCCGCCCGCGCCGGGGTCTCGACCAAAACGCTCTATCGCCTGATCCCGACCAAGGCGGCTTTGTTCGAGGGGATGGTGACCGCACGTCTCGACGAATTTTTCGCCGGCATCGTCGCCGACGTCGTCGACAGCCCCGATCTCGCCTCCGCGCTCGAAACCATGCTGGTCGACTGCGCGGGGCTGACGCTCGACAAGGAAGTCCTCGGCGTGCACCGGCTGGTGATCGCGGAGTCGGACCGGTTTCCCGAACTGGCGCAGGCCTTCTACAAGAACGGCATCCAGCGCGTTCCCGTGGCGCTGGCGGAGTGGCTCGACACCCAGCGCAAGCGCGGGATGCTCCGGCTGGAGGATCCGAAAGCCGCCGCCGGCATGCTCCTGGGGATGATGATCTCCGAACCCCAGCGCGCCGCGATACTGCGGCAGGGCAAGCCGCTTTCGCCGAACGCCGTCCGCGAGCGGGCTCGCGCCTGCGCCCAGCTGTTTCTCGGGGGATGCGCCCAGTAAGCGACGGACGGCGAAATCGCCGATCAGTACACCCGCTCCTTCGGAGGGATCGTCGATACGTCGTTCGAAAGCGTCTGCAGATGTACCGGCCGGTAGTCGAGCCGGACCTTGCCGCCGTCGTCGAGCCAGCAATAGCTGTGCTTGAGCCAGTTTTCATCGTCCCGCTTCGGAAAGTCCTCCCGCGCATGGGCGCCGCGGCTTTCCGTCCGTCCGATCGCCGAATGAAGGCTGACGCTCGCCTGCGCGAGCATGTTGTCGAGTTCGAGCGCTTCGGTGAGATCGGTGTTGAACATCATCGAACGGTCGGCGACGGCGAGGTCGCCGCGCATCGTTTCGATGATGCCGTCGAGTTTGCCCAAACCCTCCGCCAGCAACGGGCCGTCGCGGAATACGGCGCAGTGACGCTGCATCGTCCGCTGCATGGCCAGCCTGATCGCGCCGGCGCCGGTCTTGCCCTCGGACCACCTGACGCGGTCGAACCGGGCGATGGCGCGCTCGGTGGTCCCTTTGGGAACATCCGCATGCCCTTCATATGGCCGCAGGGTCTCCACCACCCGGGATGCCGCGGCCCGCCCGAACACGACGATATCGAGCAGCGAGTTGGAGCCCAGCCGGTTGGCGCCGTGAACCGACACGCAGGCGGCCTCGCCGACGGCCATCAATCCGGGAACGACCGCTTCGGGATTGCCGCCCTGCCTCGTCACGACCTCGCCATGCAAATTGGTCGGCACGCCTCCCATGTTGTAGTGCACGGTCGGCAACACCGGGATCGGCTCGCGCGTCACGTCGACGCCCGCGAAGATCCTTGCGGTCTCACTGATGCCGGGCAGTCGCTGGTGCAGCAGTTCCGCCCCCAGATGTTCCAGATGCAGCAGGATGTGGTCCTTGAGCGGCCCGCAGCCGCGGCCCTCGTTGATCTCGATCGTCATCGAGCGGCAGACGACGTCCCGGCCCGCGAGGTCCTTCGCACTCGGCGCGTAACGCTCCATGAAGCGCTCGCCCTGCGAATTGGTGAGATAGCCGCCCTCGCCGCGCGCGCCCTCGGTGATCAGGCAGCCGGAGCCGTAGATTCCGGTCGGATGGAACTGGGTGAATTCCATGTCTTCGAGCGGCAGCCGGGCGCGCAGCACCATGGCGTTGCCGTCGCCGGTGCAGGTGTGGGCGGCAGTGCAGGAGAAGTAGACGCGGCCATAGCCGCCCGTCGCCAGCACGGTGCGATGGGCGCGGAAGCGGTGCAGCGTCCCTTCCTCCAGATTCCAGGCGAGCATGCCGTGGCAAGCGCCGTCGTCGTCCATCAGCAGATCGAGCGCCAGATATTCGACGAAGAACTCGGTATTGTGCCTGAGACACTGCTGATAGAGCGAGTGCAGGATGGCGTGGCCGGTGCGGTCGGCCGCCGCGCAGGTGCGCTGGGCCATCGACTTTCCGTATTGGAGAGTCTGGCCGCCAAAGGGACGCTGGTAGATCCGCCCGTCGTCGGTGCGCGAGAACGGAACGCCGTAATGCTCGAGCTCCAGCACCGCGGGCACCGCCTCGCGGCACATATATTCGATAGCGTCCTGGTCGCCGAGCCAGTCGGAGCCCTTGACCGTGTCGTACATGTGGAAACGCCAATCGTCGCCGTCGCCCATGTTTCCGAGCGAGGCCGCCATGCCGCCCTGCGCGGCTACTGTATGGCTGCGCGTCGGAAAGACCTTGGTGACACAGGCCGTCTTCAATCCCGACGCGGCCATTCCCAGCGCTGCCCGCAATCCCGCGCCACCGGCGCCGACGATCACCACGTCATAGCTGTGGTCAATGATCTCGTAGGTCTTTGCCATCGCGTGTCTTCCGGGCAACCGTCAGAACGAGCCGGCTCACGATCGCCGCTGAAATTCCTCTCCGGTTTCGTCATATCACGCCCGCCCCGCCTCTTCCTCGGTCGTGAGCGACATGACGCCTTCTCCTCCGCGGGGGACCGGTGCCCGCGAACCGGCGCGACTGGCTCAATGACCGGCGCTCTGGCCGCCGTCGACGTGAAGAATCTCGCCCGTCACAAAGTCCGCCGACTCCAGATAGAGGATCGCGTCGACCACATCGGCGATCTCGCCCATGTGGCCGACCGGATGCAGGGTGTCGAGCTGGGCGTGTGTCCTCTCCGGATGCATCGGCGTCCTGATGACGCCCAGCGCGACCGCGTTCACGCGGATGCCGCGTGTGGCGTATTCGATCGCCAGCGACCTGGTCGCGGCGTTTAGACCACCTTTCGTCAGCGACGCCAGCACCGACGGCACGCCCGAGTTGGCATGGTCGACCAGGGTGGTCGAGACCTGCACCACATGGCCGCCGCCCTGCTTCTCCATCTCGGCGATGGCCAGTTGCGTGGTGTGAAAGAAGCCGGCGGTGTTGACGCCCATGACCGCCGCGTAGTCCGCTTCGGTATACTGGGTGAACGGCTTGGCGATGAAGATTCCGGCGTTGTTCACCAGCGTGTCGATGCGTCCGAACCGGGCCACGCCTTCGGAAATCGCCCGCTCGGCGGTGCGACGATCGGCGATGTCGCCGGGGATGGTGAGGACTTCGTCATCGTCCGACGGTGCGATCGAGCGCGAGGTCGCGATGACCCGGTAGTCGCAATCGCGATATGCCTTGACGAGGGCCGCGCCGATACCCTGCGAGGCACCGGTGATAACGGCAACTTTCTGATCGTTGCGCATGGTCTGTTTCCTTTACGATTTTCAGTGTTGGTGGGAATGATGCGGCCCCGATCAGCGGCCCTGCTGGCGCGGATCGTCCGCCGGATCGAGATATTCGAGACCCAACGGGCCGATCGCCGTCACCTGCGTCACGTACTCGCCGGACTTCGCCCAGTGGAAGTGAAAGGTATCGCCGGGCAGAACGATCACGCTGCCGGGCGGATACGCCTTCACCCGGTCGTCATCGAAGTGCTCGCCGAGGCCGATGTAGAAGACGCCGGACATGACGGTATAGATGCGATCCTCCGGATGCCGGTGCGGCATCAGCTTCACGCCGGCGGGAACCTTGACCCTGACGACATACGGACCGGGCTCGGAGGGGTGGCCGACGAGGATGGCAAGACGAGCCGAAGGGGGAAACGCCGGGAATGGCTTCCAGTCGATGTCCTCGGGCAGGATCGACTTGAATGCGGCCTCGCCGGGCTGGTGCGTTCGAGCCATTGCGCTCCTCCTTCTAGTCTTGTTCACCGAGGGTCTGCACGAAGGTTTTTCCGTAGGGATAAAACAGCTCCTTGTCGCCTCGCTGCCACGCCGCCTTCAGTTCGGGCGTCGTGATGTCCCAGTCCGGCCGGCACTTCCTGCTGACGGCGCGCAGGTCCTGGCGCAGCTCTTCCATGGTGGGACGTCCGAAGAACCAGTAGCCGTTGTAGATCTTGTAAATGACAAGACCCGGCTCGAGCACGATCACGTGCGGGATCATCGGATTGTGGAGGGCATCGGTGTATTCGGCGATGTCGAGATCTTTCTGGATCATGCGCCGCGCATCCGAGAGGAAGGGCCAGTGCGCGCCTACCCCGCTGCGATATTCATTGGTCTCGGTGATATTATCGGTGCTGATCGTGACGAGCCGGTAATAGCCCACCTCCATCTCCCGATGGAGTTCGATAAGCCCCTCGGCCTGCCGGCGATCCTTCGGGCAGAAACTTCCGCGGCTGAGCACGAGAACCATGGGATCTTGCCCCTGCAGCTCGGAGAGCTTCCGACGTTTCGCCGTTTGGTCGGAAAGCTCATAGTCGGGGAAGATGGCCCCCGGAACCATGTCGGATCGCATGTGAAGTCCTCCACATTTTCTGCGTTCACACCGGGTGATTGAGCACGGCGCTGCGGGCTCTTCGTGAAGGCGGACGCAAACGAAAGACGGCGGCGTCAATGCCTGCGCCGCGCCGCTGCCTCGACGTCCCAGCCGCAGCTCATGACGGCAGTTCCTTGCCGGCCTGCTCGCGGACCATGTATTCGGCGTACCAGTCCGGCCAGTCCGCATCCTGCTTGCCGATCCGCTTCTCGTGCTCGCCATGGGCTGCCGACGCACGTCGGAGTGCGGACGCGAGTTCGCTCGAGGATGTGAAAGTCGTCGCTTCGTCCACCCGCCCGGGCAATCGCGTGGTGATTTCCTGCAACAGCCAGCCGTTGCCGTCGGGATCGCGGAACGAGGCGAACGAGCGGTAGCTGCGATGCTCGGGATCCGGACCGCTGACCCGGAGCCGCCCGAACAGATAGGGCTCGTCCGTGCCGGCGTATACGCCGCCGGCGTCGTGAAATACCTTGCTGACCTCAACGCCCCGGCCGAGCAGCTCCTTGCGGGCGGCCTCGATGTCGGAGACGATCAGGTACAGTCCCTGGGCCGAGCCGGGTGCGGCCGCGGTGACGTTCTTGCCGAAGATGACCGAGCATCCAGAGCCGGGCGGCGTGAACTGGATCACGCGGTAATCGTCACCGGCCGCGAAGTCGGCGTCCAGCCTCCAGCCGAGGCCGCCGTAGAAGCGCTTGGCGCGATCGACGTCGGAGACGGGGATCACGACGATCTCGAATTTCATGTCGACCCCGCGCGCATTCGGAGTCTCGATTGCAGTTTCACTGCGCTCCAGAGTGGTGCTCATGTCTGGCTCCTCAGAATTGGCGACGCGGGTCCAAGCGTTGAATGACCGATTCCTCAACTCACCTCACCGCCGCATTGACTTCCAGGTTTTGGGCAGAAGAGATCAAGTCGACGATTTCATTTGTGGTCACGATCGCACTGGCGTAGTTCGGCAGATTGATCTCGAGCGCGGCGCGCATATGCGCGTCCGAATAATCCGCGATCGCGTCTTTCACCACCGTAACCTCATAGCCAAGCTCAGCGGCAAAGCGAACGGTCGCTTCGATACAGGTGTGTGGATCAGTCCAATGACGATGAGCTGGTGAATGCCGTGCTTCTTGAGCTGCAAATCCAGATCCGTGTTGGCGAATCCGCTGGAACACCAATGCTCGGAAGCGACGATCTCACCCGGCTTCGGCGTGAACTCGGAACGAATCTCACCTCCCCACGTACCGTACTCGAAGGTTTTTCGCAGCCATGTCGCCTTCTGAACCGGCGCAATGTACTTCCAGGTCTCGTAGTCGCCCGGACGATATCGATGATGCATGGCATAGAAGACCCGAAGCTTCGCGTCCCGCGCGGCATTGAGGATCTGCAGCATATGAGGAACGCAGTTGTTGGCTTCCGCGACCGACCGAATGCGGCCCCAAATCTTGCCGCCCTCGGAAATGAAGTCGTTATACGGATCGACCACCAGAAGTGCCGTGATGTCCTTGTGATAGGTGGGTCTCGTCATGCTGATCCCTCCGTTGAAGCGACTGGATTGTCGGGCGAACTCCCGTCATTGCGTTCCCGCCGTCGACTGCCAGAATTTGAGGACGGCCTCGGTCAGTTCGTCAGGACATTCTTCCGGGAGAAAGTGGCCGCAGCCGTCGCCCGGACGGGCCTGCATCGGGGCGATCGGGCCTCCCTGCACGCGGTCTCCGAGAGTGGCGACAGTCGCGCGAAGCGCATCGCCTACCCCGTCAGATCCTCCGAGCGCCAGAACGGGCATCGTCAGTCGCTTGGCGGCGCGCGCCTTCGCCTGCGCCAGGCCCTCCGCGTCGAAGTTTGCCCGGTACCAGGCGAAACCGGCGCGCATGGCGCCGGGCGCGGAATACTCACGCGTATATTCCTCGAGAGCAGCCGGCTCGATGGCGTAGGATCGCGTGCTCTTGGTCGCAAAGATCCAGGCGAGGTAGTCGCGCTCATGTCCCCGCACCAGGATCTCCGGCAGATCGTTCAGCCGATTGAACGCAAATTGCCAGCTCTTCAGG
>JBAUUA010000049.1:0-2021 GCA_049582465.1 Bradyrhizobium sp.
GACATAGGGCGTAATGGCATTCTGAGGCCGCCACGCCACGGAACGTGTCAACGATTCTGAGACAGTCGCATTTTGTATTTAGGCTTGAATGGTTGGCTGGCGGCTTGGCGGATTGATCCAAGTCGCGATCGGCTTTGCAGGCGGTTTGGGCTCCTTTCTGACGAAGCGTTCGGGGTTTCTGCAGAAGGCACCGTCAAGGGTGACTTGGCGGGCGGCGTGGACTTCGTCGGCTTGACCGTAGTGCACCTGGTCGGGCGTCATCAGGCCGATGCCGGCATGGTGATGGTCCTGATTGTACCAATCGAAGAAGCCGCGGCAAAACGTTTTGGCGTCCTGAATGCAACCGAAGCGGCGCGGAAACTGCGGCTGGTATTTCATGGTTTTGAAGTGGCTTTCCGAGAACGGGTTGTCGTTGGAGGTGTGCGGCCGGCTGTGAGATTTGGTGACGCCGAGGTCGGCGAGCAGAAGTGCCGTGGCCTTGGCGCGCATCGGACCGCCGCGGTCGGCATGCAATGTGAGCTGGCCTCTCGGCGCGGGATGTTTGGTGGTGGCGTCCTCGAACAACGCGGCGAACAGTGTAGCGCTTTCCCGGTCGGCGACACACCAGCCGACGACGCGCCGACTGTAGATGTCGATGATGACGTAGAGATAGAAGTAGGACCATTTGGCGGGTCCCATCAATTTGGTGATGTCCCAGGACCAGACCTCGTTGGGTGCCTGCGCCAACAGCTCGGGCTTCTTGTAGACCGGATGCCGCAGCTGCTGGCGCCGCTCCCGGACCTCCTGGCTGGCAGCCAGGATGCGGTACATGGTGCGGATCGAGCAGTGGTAGAGGCCTTCATCGAGCAGGCAAGCATAGATCTCGGCGGGCGCCTGATCGGCGAAGCGGGGCGCGTGCAGAAGGTTCAGCACGGTTTGACATTCGGCGGCATCCAGGGCGCGACGTGGCTTCGGCCGGGGGCGAGGCATGGCCGTAGGCCTGGCCAAATGCCGCCGCTGACGATAGACGCTGGCGCGCGACAGGTTCAGAGCCACGCACGCACTGGCGGTGAAACCGGGCGTCGGCGCCAGCGCGACGACGGCATCGATCATGATGCGTCGTCGTTGTCGGAGGTCGCCAGCGGTAGACCCAACAAGGCCGCAACTTTTTTTTGGATCGAGATGATCGTCTCGGCATGCTCCAGCCTGCGCATCAGCCGCGCGTTTTCCCGTTTGACCTCCGCCAGTTCCGCCGCCATCGGATTGTGCAGCGCGGGCTTCGGTCCTCGTTTGACCGGCGTCAGGCCGCCGAGCGCGCCGGCGGCGCGCAATCCGCGCCAATCGCTCAGGGTCGAGGAATACAGGCCTTCCCGGCGCAGGATGGCGCCGGTGCCGCCTGCGGGTGCGCGATCAATCTCCGCTAGGATCCTCAGCTTGTCGTGCCCAGTGAACGTCCGTCGGCGCGGCCGGTCCGAGAGTTCGGGAGTTGCCGCCGCTGGGGCTGCCACGGCGGTCGGCCTCCGGCCTCCCACCGCGTCAGCCCCAGCGGCACCATCCGACTTCGCGTCTCTGTTCCGCATAACCATGTGATCTCTGTCCTACGCCCCGAGGCTAAACTCTTCGGACTCAGATGTCTCATGATCATTGGCACGGAGGGGCCCCTCAACGCGTCGTAGCAACAGCAGCTACGGAGCGTGGTCCTTCTGTGTTTCACGTGACCTTCTAATTACCGCCGGGCCTGCCGCTTCCCCCACCTCGGGATCAAGCCGCGTCACTAACCGGTCCCCGCACCAAAGCTCGACCGGGTACAGGTCTATAAGCTGCTTGGCCCATACGACGGCGTCGGCGTCGTCCATGCTGGAAAACTTGCGAAAGCTGATGAAATGCCCATCACGGCCAATCGTGAATACCCGGTACTCGGCCATTTCCAACCCGTGCCTTTTTGACGGCATATACCCCGACTGGGCCGGGAAGTCTGTTCGGATGCTGACGTTGCGGTGGCCCCGGGAGAACTCCTCAAGAACAGCCAAAACCTTGTTGAG
>JBAUUA010000050.1:0-4115 GCA_049582465.1 Bradyrhizobium sp.
CGGGATCACGTCCCATCATTCTGCAGACAAGCGCCGTGAAAATGCTTGCTCGCGTCACATCCGGACGACCCGGCGATGCGTTCATTTTCGTAAAGGAAGACGGATCGCGTTGGAAACCGTCCGATCAAGTCCGTCCCATGAAGAAAGCCATCCGGAAGGCGGATCTCGACCCGAGGGGCTGTTTCTATGCGTTGAGGCACGCCTACATTTCCGAGTCGATCGAAAAAAACGTTCCGCTAACCGTCATCGCCGAAAATTGCGGAACCAGCGTCCGAATGATCGAGGAAACCTACGCGAAGGTCCTATTCGAAAAGAAACGCAAGTTCGTGGAGCAAGGCGCTCCCAAACTTCGCTGAGAGGGATATCATACATGGACAAGCCAGAGAGAGCTCCGAACTTTGTACCGAGAGGTGCAATCCGGCTTAGCGAAGCTTTCGAAGTCTTATGTTGTCGACTTGAACCGGCTTGGCAAGATCTCCAGCAGCGCTGCGTGCAGTGGGACGAGTACCTCGAAAACGATATCGATGAGCGAGGTGAAGACCCCTACCCTCTCCTTTTCGCGGCCACCTATCGCGCGGAGATGGTGTTTCGGACGGCGCTCAGGGATGGCAACCTACGAGCCTACGTTCATAACTTCCGGACCGGCATCGACCTCGAATTGCACGGGCGGGAATGGGGACGAACCGGCGAAGCAGTCGGCATCCATAGCGACTATACCGACCAGCGTACCCCGGGACCCGATTGCAGGCTGGACGGAGTATCCCATCCCGTCTTCCTGATGAAAGCGGAATTCGACAATTGGCTCGGGGTGTCGAAATGCGTCGGCGCATCGATTTCCAACGGCGACAGTGGAAGCGGTCCCAGCGTTCCGCCCGCAACCCGCGCCTTCTCGGTGGAGGAGGTCATGGAACGCACGGGGTTATCTAAAACTAAGCTGTACGAAGAGATCGACCAAAGAAATCTGCTCGCAAAAAAATGCGGTGTGCGAACTCTAATTCTTGAGAGCGATCTCGACCAATTTCTCCGACGGCTACCGGGTGTCTAGTTAGAGATATGCCCGTGGGGCACCCGATGTCGTCCGGTAGGAGAACGGGCTCGTGAGTGCCGCGTAGACGACGCGATCGAATGCCGCCGCGCTCCTTACCATGCGTCTACGCACGGCCGCTTTCGGCCGGTGCGACCCGGCGGCCGTGGTGCCGATCGCAGCCCACGCATGATCCAGTGCCGGGTGTCGATCGGATCTATCACTTGATCGATCTCGAGCACCGAAGCGATATTGATAGCCTTTCCATTTTCATAGAATTTCGCGACCATATCTCTGAAGAACTTGTCGCGATCGACCGGGTCCTCGATCGCTTCTATCTCTTTGCGGAAGCCGAGCCGCACCGCGCCTTCGAAGCCCATGCCACCAAATTCGCCGGTCGGCCAGGAAATCGTGAAGTTCTGCGCATGAAATCCACCGCCCGCCATGGCCTGGGCCCCGAGCCCATAGCCCTTGCGCAGCACGATGGTGAAATACGGCACGGAAATGCTTGCCGCGGTCACGAACATGCGCGAGACGTGACGCACCAAGGCGGTCTTTTCCGCCTCTGGGCCAACCATGAAGCCGGGTGTGTCGCAGAGCGAAACGATCGGAATGTCGAAAGCGTCGCACAACGCCACGAAACGCGCGGCCTTGTCACCGGCGTCGGCGTCGATCGCGCCACCGAGATGTTTTGGATTGTTGGCCAAAAGGCCGAACGGTTCGCCGTCAATGCGCACGAAGGCCGTGACGATGCCGATGCCGAATTGCGGCCGAAGTTCCAGCACCGAGCCCTGATCCGCCAGCGCGTCGATGACGACGTGAATGTCATAGACCCGTAGCCGGTTCTCTGGGATTGCGCGGCGCAGCAACCGCTGATCGGGCGCGGTCCATTCTTTCAACGCGCCCTGAAAATAAGAGAGATAGCGTTTGGCGGCATCCACGGCCTGGACTTCGTCGTCGACCAGCACGTCGATGACGCCATTGGGCGCCTGGACATAAGACGGACCGACATCCTCGGGCTTATAGACGCCGAGGCCTCCGCCTTCGATCATCGCAGGTCCGCCCATGCCGAGCGTGGTGTTCTTGGTGGCGATGATCACGTCGCAGCAGCCGAGCAGAGCAGCGTTGCCGGCAAAGCAGCGGCCGGAAACCACCCCGACCAGCGGTACCAGCCCGCTGAGCTTGGCGAATTGCCCGAATGTCGGCACGTCGAGGCCGGTAACACCGAGCCGTTCGGTATCACCCGGCCGGCCGCCGCCACCTTCGGCGAACAGAACAAGCGGCGTATGCATCTCCTCAGCAAGCCGGAACATGCGGTCCTGCTTCTTGTGATTGCGCTGCCCCTGGGTGCCCGCCAGAACCGTGTAGTCGTAGCCAATCACCATGCAGCGGGCGTGATCCGGCTCGAAGTGGCTGCCATTCACCGTGCCCAACCCGGCAACAAGGCCGTCCGCCGGCGTGTTGCGGATCAGATCCTCATGGGTGCGGCGCGCACGCTGCGCGGCCAAAGCCAGCGAGCCGTATTCGATGAAGCTGTCCTTATCGACCAGAGCCGCAATATTCTCCCGGGTGGTGCGCTGGTTGGTCTTGCGGCGCCGGGCAATCGCATCGGGACGATTTTCGTCGAGCGTGAACGCCTGTCGCGCGATCATCTCCGCAAGGTCCGGCCTGATGGCGTTTAGATCGACCTCTTCGCCGGCGATCTCCAGTTCGCCCTCGATTTCGGTCGGCTCGATGAAGACGATCGGATCGTCCTTGTAGAGCGTATCGCCCATTTTGGCGGCGACGAGCCGCACGATGCCGCCCTGCGCCGCAGTGATCAGATGCTCCATCTTCATCGCCTCGACCACGGCGATCTGCTGACCCGGCCGCACCGAATCGCCTTCGCTAACGGCGACCAGAACCACCGTACCTTGCAGCGGTACGGCGACGGCGATGGTTCCGGTAGGCGCCGCAGGCCTTCCGCCTGCAGCGACAGCATCTGTCACCCCTGCGGCAGCCTCGAAGAACAGATGCGGATGCACCGCGGCGCTCGCCACCAGTTCGGCGATATGGTCCTCGACAAACCGCGTATTGACACGATTCTCGGCGAAGGCCTTGTGCTTCAGCAGCGCCTGAAGGAACGGCATATTGGTCGCCACGCCTTCGATCCGCGTTTCACACGCGGCCCGATAGGCCTTCGCGACCACCGCGGCGAAGGCCGGCGACGCCGAATGCACGATCAGCTTCGCCAACAGCGAGTCGAACGAGGTGCTGGTGCGATAGCCGGTGTAGCCGAACGTGTCAACGCGAACGCCGGGCCCGGACGGCATGTCGAACGCCGTGAGCGTGCCGCTGCTCGGCCGTGCATTGCCCCTGCCATCCATGGTTTCTATGTTGACGCGGAGCTGGATCGCATAGCCGTGCGGAATATTCTTGTGCGCAAGGCCGAGCTGGGCCAGCGTCTGCCCGGCAGCGATCCGCAGCTGGGTGGCGACGAGATCGATGCCCATCACCTCTTCGGTCACGGTGTGCTCGACCTGGAGGCGAGGATTGGCCTCGATAAAGGCGAAGAATGCTCCCTCCTCGGAATCGCTGGCGTCGACCAGAAACTCGAACGTGCCGAGATTGTCGTATTTGGCGGCACTCGCGAGCTTGAGCGCGGCTTCGAGAATCCGGACGCGGAGGCCGGGCGTTAGCGACGGGCTCGGCGCGACCTCGATGAGTTTCTGGTTTCGCCGCTGAATGGTGCATTCGCGTTCGCCGAAGTGGGTGACCGCACCGCTTCGGACACCCACGACTTGAACCTCGATATGGCGGGCATCCTCGACCAACCGCTCGACATAGACGCTGTCGTCGCCGAATGCAGCCTTGGCTTCCGAGCGACAGCGCGCATAGGCCTCGGCGATTTCGCCGGATGCGCGCACCGCGCGCATGCCGCGGCCGCCGGCACCGGACACCGCCTTGATCATCATCGCGCCACCATCCAGCACATCGAAGAAGGCCATGGCTTCGTCGAGGCTTGTCGTCCCAATCGTCCCTTCGATCACTGGGACGCCGACTTGCGCCGCCAGCCTGCGCGCCGCGATCTTGTCGCCGAACAGTTGCAGTG
>JBAUUA010000051.1:0-19320 GCA_049582465.1 Bradyrhizobium sp.
CAGTTGACCTTGGTCACTCTTCAGACGGCCCATCATGGATCGACCTCAGCGAGAATCGCGTTAACACAACGGAATCACGGTTCTCGGCCGGTCTCAACCGACTTTTGCAACAAAATCGGCACATTTCTGACATCACGCGACGTCCGACTTGAGTTCGGGATGCATAGCAAAGCAGACGACCGCCCAACAATGCGGATTCAGGCGTTCAAGCCCTTCGGCCGCCCCGGCTGCGACAAAATAACCCGACGGGCAGATTTCCGCTTTCGCCGTCGGGCAAATCACTTCTAGAACTCCCGGCATCCTGTCCCGGAGGAAGGGGCGTTGGCCATCGTCACGAACGTTGGGATGGGATGCGGTGGACGCGGCGGTGCCGTGCGCGCGATGGGATGGCAGGGCGGGCCTTGAGGGCTCGTGAGCGATCTTCAGGACGTGCGGACGGGCGGTGTCGAAGCGTACGGTGAAGTCGTGTGGTCCTGACGCCTCAGCGGTTGGCGTCAGGTCTGCGAAAAGGCAAGTCGGCCCGACCGGGCGCGGATGAGCCAGCTATTCGCAGGCGACGGAGACAACAAAGCCCGATTCTCCGGGGAGAGCGCGAATAAGCCGTAAAGCCATTGCGCAGGGAATGCCGGAGTGCCTCCGCTGAACCTGTATGCTCGTGTGCGTTTCTTTCGCACAGCTTTGCACACGAGACCGCGGGTGCAGCGCGCATCCGGCATTCCCTGCTCCCTCCTTTTCGGAGGGCAACGCAAAACTCGGGCGACATCGTGCCGCGAGAATGCGGACGTGTATCGGTCGTTTGAATATGAATCAGGAAATGGAATTCGCCGTCCCCGACGAGCGAGCACCGCTCTGGAAACTCCCCTCCCCACCGCTTCGCGGGGGGAGGGGAGACGGATCCCATCTCCATTCGCTGAACCCTCTATGAGAAAGGCTCTGTTTAATGCCCTACGATCACCGGCACCTTCGTCGCCGGCGGCGTGTTGCGGCTGCGCTGGGTGCGCACGATGCCGTCGATGATGGTCATGCCGATGCCGGGGAGGTCGCCGAGCCGCACACTGTCGAGGATGGTCTTGCCGGGCGAATGCTGCGCGCGGTCCATGATGACGAAGTCGGCGGAACGTCCGACCTCGATGAGGCCGCAGTCGAGCGCGCGCATCCTTGCGGTATTGCCGGTCGCAAAGCAGAACGCGATTTCGGCGGGCACTTCGCCGAGCGAGGACAACAGCGACACCATCCGCAGGATTCCGAGCGGCTGCACGCCGGAGCCCGCCGGCGCATCGGTGCCGAGGATGATCCGGCTGAGGTCGCCCATCTCCTGTGCGGTGCGCAGCGTGTACAGCGCCGAGCGCTCGTTGCCGTTGTGAACCAGTTCGAGGCCGCGCTTGCAGCCCTCGCAGATGCAGCGGATCTGGTCGTCGGGCAGCGCGGTGTGGCCGCCATTGATGTGGCCGACAACGTCGGTATCGGCTTCCAGCACCACGTCCTTGTCGATCAGGCCGGAGCCGGGAATCGAGGGACCGCCGGTGTGGATCGTGCTCTGGATGCCGTATTTGCGTGCCCACCCCACCATCTTGCGCGCGGTGGGACCATCCTTGACGCCGCCGAGGCCGACTTCGCCGAGCAGCTTGACGCCGGCCGCGGCGAGCTCCTTGAAATCCTCCTCGACCATCTCGGTTTCGATGACCGGCGCGCCGGCGTGAACCTTCACGCCGCCGGGACGCAGCGTCCAGAACGAGCGCTGGGCGAAGATCGCCATCGCCTTCAGCCCGACCACGTCGCGGGGGCGGCCGGGCATATGAACCTCGCCGGCCGAGATCATGGTGGTGACGCCGCCGTGCAGATAGCTGTCGATCCAGTTGATCTGGTTCTGCCGCGGCGTCCAGTCGCCGGCGACCGGGTGCACATGGCTGTCGATCAGGCCGGGTGCGACCGTCGTGCCGTTGGCATCGACAAGCGTGGTCGCGCCTTCGGTGTCGACGTCCTTGGCGCGGCCGATGGCGGTGATCTTGCCGTTGTCGGCCACGATGGTGTCGGCGTCGAGGATCGGCTTCTCCATGGCGCCGCTCAGGAGCAGCCCGATATTGCGGATCACGAGCCTGGTCGGGCCGGCTGCCTGGGGTTCGTCGTGAGCCATGGGTTTTTCCTTTTCGTTCAGCGTCTTCGCAAGGTCTCGAGGGCATCTTGCCCGCGCCCTGACGCCGGGATCAAGCCGGATTCTTCATTGGTATACGAATGAATGCATACGAATGAATATGCCGGACGATTCGCCTGCCGGCATGGCCTCGTATCGGGAAATGCAGGCCGAAAAGGCCGGGTCAGACCGCGGTTGTGCCCAAAAAGCCGCAGCGGACGGCGCGATTTGTTCGAAAATGGCTGTTTTTGCCGGGAAAATCCAACAAATCTGTGCAGAATGCTCTACGTATCCGCGCGTTGGTCTAATATCGCTTCGCCACGAATCAGAGGAGACACAATGGCTACCCAAATGTCCAAATCGCAGTTGATCGAAAAGATTGCGACCACTACCGAGCTTTCCAAGCGCGACGTGAAGAACGTCATGGATACGCTGACCGACGTCGGCCACAAGGAACTCAAGAAGAACGGTCTCTTTCTGGTGCCGGGCTTTGCGAAGTTCGTCGTCGTGAAGAAGCCAGCGACCAAGGCTCGGAAGGGTACCAACCCATTCACGGGTGAAGAGATGATGTTCAAGGCCAAGCCAGCCCGGAAAATCGTACGGGCAAGGCCGGTCAAAGCCGCCAAGGACGCCGTCTAAGAGAAAAAGGCCCCCGGAAGGGGGCCTTTTGTTTGAACGGTTGCTCGGGGGCGATGACTCGGTTCAGACATGCACCGCGCTGCGAACCCGGCCCGCATTGCCGAAGACGCGGAGATAGCGCTCGACCTCGGACGGAATGCCGGTGGCTTTTTCCGGATTGTCGGCAAGCTTCACCGCCGGCCTGCCATCCACCGACGTCACCTTGCAGACAATCGAAATCGGATCGAGATCAACCGAGCCGTCCGGCGCGCAGCCGACGAAGTCATTGGTCAGGTTGGTGCCCCAGCCGAAGCTGATCCTGACGCGGCCGGCGAAATGGCGGTAGGTCTCCTCGATCGATCCGACATCCATGGCGTCGGAAAAGACCAGCAGCTTCTTCCTGGGGTCGCGGCCCTTTTGCATCCACCATTTGATGATCTCTTCGCCTGCCGGTATCGGCGGCGCGCTGTCGGGCCGAAAGCCGGTCCAGTCCGCCACCCATTCCGGCGCGTCGCGCAGGAATGATTTGGTGCCGAAGGCGTCGGGGAGGGCGATCAGAAGGTTGCCGCCATAGGTATGGCGCCACTGATCGAGGATGCGGTACGGCGCCCAGCGCAGTTCATCATCGTCATTCGCCAGCGCCGCGGCGACCATCGGCAGTTCGTGGGCGTTGGTCCCGATCGCCTCGAGATCGTTGTCCATTGCGAGGAGAACGTTGGAGGTGCCGGTGAAGGAGGCTCCAAGACCTTCCTTCACGGCCTCGACGCACCAGCGCTGCCACAGGAAGCCATGGCGCCGCCGCGTTCCGAAATCGGAAAGCCGCAGGCCGTCCAGCTTGCGCAGCCGCTCGACCTTGCTCCAGAGTTTTGCCTTCGCGCGGGCGTAGAGAACGTCGAGGACGAACCGGCCTTGTCCCTTCATCGCCTGGCGCGAGCGCAACTCGTTGAGAATGGCAAGCGCCGGAATCTCCCACATCGTGGTGTGCGTCCACGGCCCGTGGAAATGCAACTCGTACTGGCCGTCGACCTTGTTGAGCTCGTATTCGGGGAGGCGGAAGGCCGCGAGCCAGTTGATGAAGTCGGGCGAGAACATCTGGGTCTTGCCATAAAACGTGTTGCCGGCGAGCCAGATCAATTCCTTCTTGCTGAACCTGATGGTGCGGGCGTGATCGAGCTGCGCCCGCAGCTCAGCCTCGTCGATGATCTCGGCAAGCCGCACATGCCGGCTGCGGTTAATGACCGAAAAGGTGACCTGCTGGCTCGGGTAGAACTCCCGAATCATTTGCTGCATCAATAGCTTGTAGAAATCGGTGTCGAGCAGGCTGCGCACGATCGGGTCTAACCGCCAGCCGTGATTATAGGTTCTGCTCGCAATGTCTGTGACTGCCATGCCCGAACTTTAGCCCGCCGGAGGGCCTGCAACCAGTGGCTTTATGGAAGCCGGCTGCGGCAAATCCCGCTGGCAGAACCCCTGCTTTGAGCTAGGGTCCGACGAATCAACTCTATCGCAGGTGCAACATGCAGGTCCGCGACGACGATGTGCTGCTGGTCATCGATGTGCAGAACGATTTCTGCCCAGGCGGCGCGCTCGCGGTCGCCGAAGGCGATGCCGTGGTGCCGGTCATCAACGGACTTGTCGAGCGCTTCGCTCATGTCGTGCTGACCCAGGATTGGCATCCGCCACGTCACAGTTCGTTCGCGAGTTCGCATCCGGGCTCTGCGCCGTTCGAAGCCATCGCCATGCCCTATGGTCAGCAAACCCTCTGGCCGGACCACTGCGTGCAGGGCACGCCAGGGGCGGCCTTTCATCCGCAACTGAAAACCGAGCGGGCCGAACTGGTGATCCGCAAGGGATTCCGCGGCGAAATCGATTCCTATTCGGCGTTCTACGAGAATGACCGGCGCACGCCCACGGGGCTCGCCGGCTATTTGCGCGAGCGCGGCCTAAAGCGGATATTCCTGGCCGGGCTCGCGACCGATTTTTGCGTCTATTAC
Organism: Bradyrhizobium sp.; assembly: GCA_049582465.1. GTDB lineage: Bacteria > Pseudomonadota > Alphaproteobacteria > Rhizobiales > Xanthobacteraceae > Bradyrhizobium. Next base: position 4,744 of record JBAUUA010000051.1, read on the forward strand.
TCCGCCGTCGACGCGCGCCGCCTCGGCTTCGATGTGGTGCTGATCGAGGCCGGATGCCGGGCCATTGATCTGGCGGGGTCGCTCGATGCCGCCTGGGCGGAGATGGCTGCGGCCGGCGTGCAACGCGTCAACGATCTCGACTAGCGCCTGGACTCGGCTACGCGGTTCGCGTGCGGTTTGGCATTCCGCCGGTCGCCACGATGTCGGCGCTCAATTGCTCGACGGTCGTGCGATGCCGCATCGCCGTCTGCCGGATCAGCGTGAAGGCATCGGTTTCGGAGAGGCTGTGGCCGCGCATGATCTGCAGCACGGCTGCGAAAACCACCCGCCGGGAACGAATGCGGTCTTCCAGCCGTTCGATGTGGGCGGCTTCGTCGATCCTTCGCTGTGCGGAATCGAATGCCACCACCAGGGCGGTGTAAAGTCCGGCAGAGCGCAACGGCTTGACCAGAAACGAAGCCGGCTGCAGATCCAGGAGCCACTTCAGCCGGCTCGGCGTCTCCGTTCCAATCAGCGCGATGATCGGTGCATGGGATTTCCATGCGGTGGCAAGGTCGGACTTGATCGGAATGCTGTCGGCATCCAGCACGATGACATCGACCGCCTCGTCCGGCGGGGACGCGTCATTCGGGTCGTGCTCCGAGATCGTCATGCCCAGGCGGTTGAGCTGGCGGCGGACAATCGAAATTTCGCGCTCGTCCCTCATCACCATGAGGGCGCGGCGGCCGCGGACGGAGAAAGGCGATGGCCTTGTCATTTCACGACACGCAGATGGTTTGACCGCCTCGTCACGCTATCATTGCTCTTTTCCAGCCTCGTGCCAATCGCCGCCAGATCGAGGTTCGAAAGATAGGGGTCCGGCCGCTCGGGGGCGTCGGCCTCCCAGAAGATCTCGAACTGGCATCCAGGCACAGAGCGTGCCAGGCGAGGGGTCAGGAAACAGTGATTGTTGTCGGGATCGACCCAAACCGGGCCTTGCGGGGAGTCATAGCGGTGATTTGCCGCAGCGCGGCGGACCGCGCCGACATCCACTGATCCTGCGCGCCGGATCGCGCGGGCCAGCAGCATGACGCAGACATAGGTCGACAGGCCATCGACCGACAGGGTGCTGTCTGCGCCGTAGCGCGCCTTCCAGCGCGCGACGAAAGCGCGGTTTTCCGCGCCGTCGATGCTCTCGAAATAGGCCGATGAGGTGATGCACCCAACTGAGGCTGACGGGCCGATCAGCTTGAGCTCCGGTTCGCAGATGCTGCAGCTCAGCATCGGGATCGAAAGATTCGCGCGCGTTGCTTCCTGATGAAGCGCGCGCATGAAGGCATAGCTGGATTCGCCGACCAGCGTGTTGAAAACCGCCGGCGGCTTTCGCTCGATGATCTCCTTCACGATATGGTCGACCGCGGTTTCGCCGAACTCCAGCAGGCGTTCGGCAAGAATGCGGCCGCCGGCGCTGCTGACGATCTCGCGAATGACCCGGTTGGTTTCCCAGGTCCAGACATAGTTGGATCCAGTGCAGAATACATCGCCGGAGATATTTTCCAGCATGTGCCGCACCAGCGGCACGACGTGCTGGTTGGGCGCGGCCCCCACATAGATAACGTTGTCGCTGCTTTCGAATCCTTCGTATCGCGCCGGGTGCCAGAGCAATCGTTCGGTGCGCTCGACGATGGGAATGACCTGCTTGCGCGACGCCGATGTGTAGCAGCCGACGATGTGGTCGACATGCTCCTCGCGAATGAGCGCGTCGCATGCGGTGTGATAGGCGGCGACGACGCCGCCGGGATCGCGCAGCCGTGGCGCGAATACGAAATCGAACGCATCGCTCTGATTGATTTCGTCGACCGCCATCAGCGCGCTCTTGCGCATCTCGCCCGCCATCATGGCGTAGGGGCCCGATTGGGAAAACACGAGGCCGAGAGGGATGGATGGCTTTTTCATTTGGGCCCGGGATGTTGCGCGGCGACGATCTCACCTCAAGAAGCCCGATCTGTCACGTCGTATCGTCGAACAGGGATGCGCGTCATTTGGGCTCCCCGCGCTTAAAAAAGGTGCCGGCATCGCATTGACAAGACTGGCGACGCCAAGTCACAATCAAATTGTACGTGAATACGTGCATTGCGGAAAAGTTCTCGCACAGCCGATGTCGTCTGAGTGATTACTCCCAAAATTTCGTTCTGCAACGTAATCCGACACGACCATTGATAGTAGCGGCGTTGATGCCATTCGAGACCTCTTCGGGTCACGGATGGCTTTTTTCGTTTGTCTTCCAGATTTCGTTTGTCTTCCGAGACGACAAGAGGGTGAGCATGCCAGTACGGCTTCCGACATTGGAGCAGATCGAAAAGCTCGGATCCGATTTCGGTCTCGTGCTCAACGCTGACGAGGTTGTGGCCTTTCAGCAGGCCTTCAAGGGCTCGCTGGCTTCGTATGGGCGGCTTGACGAACTGGTGCCGCCCGCGCTGGCGTCGGTGACGCCGCGGTCGCCGGGGTACCGGCCTTCGGCGTCGGAAAACCCCTATGGCGGCTGGTACTGGAAGACGGATATCCATAGTGGTGCAAAGGGACTGCTGAGCGGCAAGAAGATTGCGATCAAGGACAACATCTGCGTCGCCGGCGTTCCCATGATGAACGGCTCGGCGCTGCTCGAGGGCTATGTCCCCGAGATCGATGCCACCGTGGTGACGCGCATTCTCGATGCCGGTGGCACCATCGCGGGCAAGGCGGCCTGCGAAGATCTCTGCTTCTCCGGCGCCAGCCATACCTGCGCAGGCGGCATCATCCGCAACCCGCACAACCCCGCGCATAGCGCCGGCGGCTCGTCGGGCGGAAGTGCGGCGCTGGTGGCCTCCGGCGAGGTGCCGATGGCGCTCGGCGGAGACCAGGGCGGATCGATCCGCACGCCGTCAAGCTGGTGCGGCATTTACGGCCTGAAGCCGACCTGGGGACTGGTGCCGACCACGGGCTCGATGCCGATCAGCTATTCCGTCGATCATTGCGGTCCGATGGGCGCATCGGTGGAAGACGTCGCGCGGCTGCTCACGGTCATCGCGGGTCATGATGGCTGGGATACAAGAACGATCGCGGCACGCACCGGCGACTACATGGCCGCTCTCGGCAAGCCGGCAAAGGGATTGCGCGTCGGCATCCTGCGCGAGGGATTTGGTCATCCCGAAAGCGATCCCGCCGTCGATGCCAAGGTGCGTGCGGCCATCGCGGCGTTGAAAAAGGCCGGCGTCGAAGCGGAGGAAATCTCGGTGCCCTGGCATCTCGACGGACCGCATGTCTGGAGCGGCGTCATCCTGGAAGGTGCGGCCGAGATGATGCTGAAGGGATACGGCGTCGGCAACAACATCCAGGGCTACTATCCGCTTTCGATGCAGGAAGCCTTTGCCCGCGGCATGGGGACGCGGATCAACGACGTCTCGCCGACCGTGAAGCTGGTGCTGATGCTCGGCGAATACATGCACCGCAACTATCACGGGCGTTATCATTCGAAGGCGCAAAATCTGCGGGTGCTGCTGCGCCGCGCCTACGATGCGGCGCTGGAAAAATTCGACGTGCTGGCGATGCCGACGATTCCGTTCACGGCGACGCCGATACCGCCGGCCGATGCGCCACTCGGAACCCTGATTGACACGGCGCTCAACATGCAGGCCAATACCTGTTCGTTCGACGTGTCCGGAAATCCTGCCTTCACCGTGCCATGCGGACGTGTCAACGGCTTGCCGGTAGGGCTTATGATGGTCGGCCGCCATTTCGAGGAAACCACGTTGATCCAGCTTGCGGCGGCGGTCGAGGCCGGTGGCGACTGGAAACTGAACTGAACGCAATGAGGATGTCACCTGATGCCGGTACGGAATTTGCACTGCGTTTGAACGCACGCGTGGACGATTTGAGGGTACCGCGATGATCAACGATCCCTGGCTCAAATCCTCGATTATGGCCAAGCGCGGCCTTGCCAAGGGCGAAGCGCGCAAGCGCCACGAACTCTCCATCGCGAGGCAAGGCGATTTCCATTACGTCTACGGACCCTACGCCAAGCCTGTTCTTACGGTCGATCCCGGCGACGTCGTCGTGGTGGAGACGGAGGATGCCTTCGGCGGCGTCATCACCAGCGAGCAGGACAGTCCGACCGCGAAATTGCAGTTTCCCTTTCTCAATCCGCAATGCGGCCCAATTGCCGTGAGCGGCGTGGAGAAGGGCGATTGTCTCGCGGTCCGGATTCATGCGGTGGAAACCCGGGGCACGCAGCCGGCCGGCACCACCTGCATCATCCCGGAATTCGGCGGCCTGGTCGGAACCGCGTCGACCGCCATGCTCAATCCGCCCTTGCCGGAACGGGTACGGAAAATGCATGTCGACAAGGATGGCGTGCGCTGGAGTGACAAGATCATTCTTCCCTATGAGCCGTTCATCGGCACCATCGGGGTTTCGCCGGAGATCGAGGCGATCTCCTCGCTGCAGCCGGATTATCACGGCGGCAACATGGACCTGCCCGACGTCGCGCCGGGCTCGATCCTGTATTTTCCGGTGCACACCAAAGGCGGCCTGCTTTACGTCGGCGATTGCCATGCCGCGCAAGGCGACGGCGAACTGTCGGGGGTCGCGATCGAACAGCGCGCCACGGTCACGCTGCAGATCGACGTCATCAAGAACTGGAACTTCGCCTGGCCGCGGCTCGAGACGGAAGCCTTTCTGATGACGATCGGCAGCGCCCGGCCGCTCGAAGATGCGGCACGGATCGCCTATCGCGAACTGGTGCGCTGGATGGCCGCCGATTACGGCTTCGACGAGATCGACGCCTACATGCTGCTCAGTCAGGCCGGGCGCATCCGGCTCGGCAACATGGTCGATCCGAAATACACCATGGGTGCGTCGATCCTGAAGAAATATCTGGTCTCATGATTTTTCGGCAACATCGAGGAGGGTTATTGCAATGAAGGTCAATCGCAGAAAATTCCTGCAGGGAACGGCCGGTACCGTTGCCGCCGCCAGCATGTTCGGTTCCAGCGCCTTTGCGGACGAACCGATCAACGTCGCGAGCATCCACGATCTCTCGGGCGGGCTCGACATCTACGGCAAGCCGATGGTCGATGCGCTCACGCTCGCCGTCGAGGAAGCCAACGCCGCCGGCGGCCTGCTTGGACGGCAGATCAAGCTGATCAACTACGATACCCAGTCGAACATGCAGCTCTACACGCAGTTCGCCCAGCAGGCGGCGCTGAAGGACAAGGTTGCCGTCGTGCATGGCGGCATCACCTCGGCCTCGCGCGAGGTGATCCGGCCGGTGCTCGACAAGTTCAAGACGCTGTATTTCTACAATACCCAGTATGAAGGCGGCGTCTGCGACCGCAATCAGTTCGATACCGGGGTGACGCCGGCGCAGACCGTCGAAAAGCTCGTGCCTTACGCCATGAAGAAGTGGGGCAAGAAGGTCTATGTCGTCGCGGCCGATTACAATTACGGCCAGATCACGTCGCAATGGGTGAAGAAATACGTCACCGAAAACGGCGGCGAAGTCTCGTCGATCGACTTCTTCCCGCTCGACGTCACCAATTTCGGTCCGACCATCTCCAAGATCCAGGCAGCTAAGCCGGATTTCGTGTGGTCGGCGCTGGTCGGCGGCGCGCACATCTCGTTCTATCGCCAGTGGGCGGCGGCCGGCATGCGCAAGAGCATTCCGATGGCCTCGACCACCTTCGCGGTCGGCAACGAGCACATCGTGCTGTCGCCCGACGAATGCGACGGCATGCTGGTCTGCTACAATTACTTCCAGGATCTGAAGAACAAGACCAACGAGGCCTTCGTCGCCGCCTTCCACAAGCGCTTCGGTGCCGATTATCCGAACGTCACCGAACTCGCCATGGGAACCTATCAGGGCTTCCAGCTCTGGGCGGAAGGCGTCAAGAAGGCGAAAAGCATCGACCGCTTGAAGGTCATCGAGGCGCTCGAAACCGGCATCAGCATCGATGCGCCGTCCGGCAAGGTGACGATCGACCCGCCGACCCATCATTGCGTGCTCGACGTTCACATCGCCGAGGTGGCCGACAAGAAGCTCAAGGTGCTTGAGGACTTTGCGCAGCAGAAGCCGGCTGACACCGCCGCAGTGTGCAATCTCATCAAGAACCCGACCGACAACCAGCAATACGTGATCAAGATCTAAAGGCCGGTTGGATCTCGCATGCGTTGGGAAAGGTAAACGTGGATTTCGTTGTTCTCCTGGCGATCCAGGTCCTTTATGCGGTTGCCAGCCTGGCGCTGATCAGCGTCGGGCTGGCCATCATCTTCGGCATGATGCGGGTCATCAACCTCGCCCATGGCGAGTTCCTGATGCTCGGCGGCTATGCCGCGATTGTCGCGACCAGCCACGGTGTCAGCATCTGGATTGCGATGCTGGTGGTGGCGCCGGTCGTCGTCGGCCTGATCGGGATTATCGTCGAAATGACCATCATCCGGTTCCTGTACGGCCGCATGGTGGACACCATGCTCGCGACCTGGGGCCTCAGCCTGTTCCTGGTGGGGCTGACGACCGCGATCTTCGGCAACACCACGGTCGGCATTTCGGCGCCGCTCGGCAGTTTCCAAATCGGCGCTTACCGCACCAGCGGCTACACGCTATTCGTGATTGCGGTAGCGGTGGTCGTGCTGGGCGGCATCTTCGCGGTGCTGCGCTTTACGCGGCTCGGCCTGATTGCCCGCGGCACCATGCAAAACGCCAATATGGCCGCAGCACTCGGCGTAAACCCGCCACGGGTCTATGCATTCACGTTCAGCATCGGCGCGGCGCTGTCGGGTCTTGCGGGTGCGGTGCTGGCGCCGGTCTCCGGCGTTTTTCCCACCATCGGGGTTGCCTATGTGGCGAAATCCTTCATCACGGTGATCGGAGGCGGCGCTGCGATCCTCTCGGGAACGGTTTCGGCATCGGCGCTGTTCGGCACCATCAACCAGATCGCGACTTTCCTGACGACACCGGTGTTTGGCGAGGTTGCGCTGCTTGCCGCCGCGATCGTGCTGATCCGCCTGCTGCCGCAGGGCATCACCGGCCGCTTCTTCCGGAGAGGCCTGTGAACGCCCGTACCCTGAACTTTCTCGGCCTCGCACTGGTCGGCATCGTCGGCATCGCCTTCCTGATCCTGACCCCGCGGTTCGCCGAGCTCGATACCGTGCTCGAACTCACGGTCTACATGATCATGGCGGTGCTGGCGCTGAGCCTGGCGCTGATCTGGGGCTATGGCGGCATTCTGTGCTTCGGACAATCCGCGTTCTTCGGTCTGGGCGCCTATACCTACGCGATCGCCATGTTCAACATCGGCGAAAGCACGGTTCCGTTTCTGCTGGCGATCGCGCTGCCGGCGGCCTTCGCCGCGCTGCTCGGCTATTTCATGTTCTATGGCCGTATCAGCGACGTCTATCTCGGCGTCATCACGCTGACGGTGACACTGATCCTGTTCAATTCGATCAACTCCACCGCCGGCCCCGAATTCCATATCGGCGCGGCACGGCTTGGCGGCTTCAACGGCATTCCGGGAATCCCGCCGCTCAACTACCCCGGCAACAAGGCCGCATCAGTCGATCTGGAAGGCATGTTCTATCTTTCGACCGCGGCATTGCTCCTGACCTATTTCGGACTGCGGCTGCTGCTGGCCAGCCGGTTCGGCCGCATCATCGTCGGCATTCGCGAAAACGAACGGCGCGCCGAACTGCTCGGATACGATCCGCGCGCCTACAAGCTCGTGACCTTCACCATCGGCGGCGCGCTGGCCGGCTTTGCCGGCTGCCTGTTCGCCAATTGGGGAAATTTCGTAAGCCCGACCATTTTCGGGTTGGCGCAGTCCGCCCAGATCATCATCTGGGTCATCGTCGGCGGGCGCGGCACGCTGATCGGCCCGATCATCGGTTGCATCGGCATCCAGTGGCTTACCACCGCGCTCGGCGCGAACCAGCCCAGCGGCTCGGACTGGTGGACCAAGCTATTGGCCAACGCCCCGTTCATTTTTGGCGTCATCCTGATCGCGTTCGTGCTGCTGGTGCCGAAGGGGTTGGTGCCGACGCTCGGGGACTTCGGACAATGGCTGCTGCGGGCGCGCACGCGGCGGGTCGCGGCGAGCCTCGAGCCCAAGCAGGCGGAGGAGGGGTGATGGCCGAACCGCTGCTGCAAACCCGCGATCTCAGCATGCACTTCGGCGGCGTCAAGGCGGTTCGCAACGTCAACTTCACGCTGGCCGAAGGCGAACTGCGCTGCTTGATCGGCCCGAACGGCGCCGGAAAAAGCACGTTCTTCAAGATGCTCACCGGACAGCTTCAGCCTACCCTGGGGCAAGTGCTGTTCCGCGGCCACGATATTTCGCAGGCCCACGCCCACGAGATCGCGCGGCTCGGCATCGGCATCAAGACCCAGGTGCCGAGTGTGTTCGATGGCTTGGATGTGCGCGAGAACATCTGGCTGGCGGCGAGCCGCATCCAGCCCCGCGATCGCGTCAACGCCGTGGTCGACGAGATGCTGGAGCGTATCGGGCTCACGGCTTCTGCAAACCGCCTGGTTGGCCAGCTCGCCCACGGTCAGCGGCAATGGGTCGAGTTGGGCATCGTCTTGTCGACCGATCCCGACCTCATCCTGCTCGACGAGCCCGCCGCCGGCATGACGCATGACGAGGTGAACAAGACCGCCGAGCTCATACGCGAGATCAACCGCAGCAAGGCCCTCATCGTCGTCGAGCACGACATGCAGTTCATCCGCATGATCGCCAAGCAGGTGACGGTATTCAATCAGGGCAGCGTGCTGGTGGAAGATTCCGTGGAGAATATCCTGCGCAATCCGCTGGTGCGCGACGTCTATCTCGGCAAGCAGGCGGCCGCATGATGCTCAATGTCCAGGGATTGCGCGCGGGCTACGGCCGCATTCCGATCCTCAACGGGGTGAGCTTCACCGTCAAGATCGGCGAGTTCATCGGAATCCTCGGCCATAACGGCATGGGCAAGACGACGCTGCTCAAGGCGTTGATGGGGTTTCTGCCGGCGACCGGTGGATCGGTGCGTTTCGACGGCGGCGACGTGACGGCGGCCGAGCCGTATCAGCGCGCGCGGCTCGGGCTCGGCTATGTGCCGCAGGGACGGGAGATCTTTCCGGGGCTCACGGTTTACGACAATCTGCGCATGGGCTGCACCAAGGAGACGGGCAGCGAGCAGGAGACCATCGCGGAAGTGCTCGAGGAGTTTCCTCGCCTTAAACCTTTGCTCGACCGGTCCGGTGGCGCGCTGTCGGGCGGCGAGCAGCAGCTCCTGGCGCTCGCGCGTTGCCTGTGCGGCAAACCGCGTCTCATTCTGCTCGACGAGCCGACCGAGGGTATCCAGCCCTCGATCATCGACGAGATTGTCGAGGTGCTGCAGCGCCTGCGCGACAAGAGCGGCCTCACCATGATTCTGGTCGAGCAGAACCTCGAGTTCATCGCCGCGTTGTCGAGGCGGATCCTCATCATTCAAAAAGGCGCCATTACCAGGGAATTGCAGCCAGGCGATCTCGCCGATGCAAATCTGGTCGGCGAATTCATCGGAATCACGACGTAAGGCCCGATCAGCGGGCACGGATAACAGGAGACCGACCATGGCAGTGCGACGACCCACTCTCGATCAATTGCGCAGCGTCGCCGAGGATCTCGGCATGCATATGGGCGAGGAGGAGCTCAAATCCTACGACGCCCTGATGCAGGGAAATTACGCCGCCTACGACATCATCGATGCCATGCCGGATTACGTCCCGGCCGTGACCTATCCGAGAACCTCCGGCTATCGTCCGGAAGGCGAGGAGAACAAGTACAACGCCTGGTACTTCAAGAGCACGGTCAAGGGCGCGGCAAGCGGCAAGCTCGCCGGCAAGACGGTCGCGCTGAAGGACAATGTCAGCCTCGCCGGCGTGCCCATGATGAACGGCGCCTCGACGCTCGAGGGCTACGTTCCCGATGTCGATGCCACAATCGTCACGCGTATTCTCGACGCCGGCGGCACCATCCTCGGCAAGACGCATTGCGAGTACTTCTGCTTTTCCGGCGGCAGCCACACCAATGCGACCGGCCCGGTGCATAATCCCCACAAGATGGGTTATTCGGCCGGCGGCTCTTCTTCCGGGAGCGGTGTCGTGGTCGCGCTCGGCGAGGCCGACATGGCGATCGGCGGCGACCAGGGCGGATCGATCCGCATCCCCTCGTCGTTCTGCGGCATCTACGGCATGAAGGGAACGCACGGCCTCGTGCCCTATACCGGGGTGATGCCGATCGAAATCACGCTCGACCACACCGGTCCGATGACCCGCAATGTTCGCGACAATGCGCTGTTGCTCGAGGTGCTGGCAGGCGCCGACGGCCTCGATCCCAGGCAGATCGCGCCCAAGGTCGCCAATTACACCGAAGCGCTCGGCGGCGGCGTCAAGGGATTGCGCATCGGCATCGTCAAGGAGGGTTTTGGGCTCGCGGTCTCCGAGCCCGACGTCGACGCCAAGGTCATGGCGGGCGCGCAGCTTTTCAAGAAGCTTGGCGCCACCGTCGACGAGATATCGGTGCCGATGCATCTGTTGGGTCCCGCGATCTGGCTGCCGATCGCCGCGGAAGGCGGCACCGAGTTCATGATGAAGGGCAACGGTATGGGAACCAACTGGCGCGGTCTCTACAACACCACGCTGCTCGACGCGCATTCCGCCTGGCACCATCGTGCCGACGAATTGTCCGACAGCCTGAAGATCACCATGCTGGTCGGCCACTATTTCACCAAGCACTATCGCGGTCATTTCTATTCCAAGGCGCAGAACCTGAACCGCAAGCTCCGCGCCGCCTATGACGCGGCGCTCGCCAGCTACGATCTGCTGCTGATGCCGACCCTGCCGATGAAGGCGACGCCGATCCCGCCACCAGACGCGCCGCGCGAACTCTACATCCAGCGCGCCTTCGAGATGGTTCCCAACACCGCGCCGTTCAACGCCAGCGGACATCCGGCGATGACCATTCCCTGCGGCATGAGCGGCGGCCTGCCGGTCGGGCTGATGCTGATCGGCAAATATTACGATGAGCCGACCATCTACCGTGCTGCGGCGGCGTTCGAAGGCGCCGGCGACTGGACCAAGATGTGACCAACGCTGCGGCCTGCCGTCAACGCCGGCAGGCCGCTTCATCACGCGGTATCAGCAACGGAGGCGACGATGGATTTGGGATTGAAGGGCAAGAGCGTCCTGGTGACCGGCGGAAGCAAGGGCATTGGGCTGGCGATCGCCGAACTGTTCGCGGCGGAAGGCGCCAATGTCGCGATCTGCGCGCGCAATGCCGATGAGGTCGGCAAGGTCGTGAAGGCGCTGGCTGCGAAGGGCGTCAAGTCGTGGGGCAAGGCGATCGATGTCGCCGATCCCGCCGCATTGAAGCAATGGATCGAAGGTGCCGCCGCCGAATTCGGCGGTATCGACACGATCGTCTGCAACGTCAGCGCCTTGGCCGTCGGCGATACGCCCGAGACCTGGGAGAAGTCGTTTCGAACCGACATGATGCACACCGTCAATTCGGTCGCGGCGGCACTTCCTTATCTGGAAAAATCCAAATCCGCTTCCATCGTGATCGTCTCCAGCGTGTCCGGGTTCGAGGTGGATTTCGCCGCCGGTTCCTACGGCGCGTTCAAGGCGGCGCTGATTCACTACTCCAAGGGATTGAGCAACCAGCTGATCGGCAAGGGCATCCGCGCCAACGTTGTGTCGCCGGGCAATACCTATTTCGAAGGCGGTATCTGGCAAAATATCGAGCAGGGCGTGCCCGATCTCTACAAGACGGCGATGTCGTTGAATCCGACCGGGCGCATGGGCACGCCGCAGGAAGTCGCCGCGGGCGTGGTCTTCCTCGCAAGCCCGGTGGCGAGCCGGATTTCCGGTACCAACCTCATCATCGACGGTGCTCTCACCAAGGCCGTCTAGCGCATCCGCCGCGGGCCCGGCGGACAGAGGCAGAAGCATCGCCGGATATCTGTGCCGGCGAGACGAGATCGACTGCCAGGGTGAAGGCGATTTGAGTTTCCCGCAATCTGACGTATGGTCGCTCAAATCCCACTACGAATTGGTGTATGTCAGGCTCATGAATTTCAGCGAAAATACCGGCGCCCCATGGCGTGTGGGCGTGCTGTTCTCACAGACCGGAGTTACTTCCAGCGTCGAGCAATCACAGCTGAATGCGACGCTCCTTGCGATCGAGGAAATCAATTCCAGCGGAGGCGTGCTCGATCGCATGATCGAGCCCGTCATCTACGATCCGGCGTCCGATCCGAAGCAGTTTCGCAGCCTGGCCGAACGGTTGATCGAGGTGGACCGGATCCGGCTGTTGTTCGGCTGCTACATGTCGAGCACCCGCAAGGCGGTCCTGCCGGTCGTCGAAAGCCACCGCGGCCTATTGTTCTATCCGACGCTCTATGAGGGTTTCGAATATTCGCGGCACTGCATCTATACGGGTGCCGCGCCGAACCAGAATTCGTTACAGCTTGCGAGGTTCCTGCTTTCGACTTACGGCAATCGCTTTCTGCTGGTGGGATCGAATTACATCTATCCTTACGAATCCAACCGTCTGATGGCCGATTTCGTGGCCCAGGGCCGCGGCGAGGTGCTGGACGAGATCTATGTTCCGCTCGAGGCGGAATCCCGTGATTTCGACGAGGTGATCGCCCGGATCAAGAAGACTTCGCCGGATGTCATCTTTTCGACCGTGGTCGGGCGCAGTACCTCGGTGTTCTACGAGGCCTATCGCAAGGCTGGGTTCGATCCGGCGAAGATGCCGATCGCGAGCCTCACCACGAGCGAAGCGGAAGTCGCCGAGATGCATCGCGAGGCCGCCGAAGGCCATATCACGGCTGCGCCGTTCTTCGAGACCTCCTCATCGGCCTCCGCGCGCCGTTTCGTGGAAAGCTTCAAGCGCAAATACGGTCCTGATGCGCCGGTGCCGGCCGCCGCGGAAGCTGCCTATTTCCAGGTGCATCTGGCGATGCGCGCACTTGCGCGTTGCGGATCCGACGATCCGGAGCGGGTGCTGAAGGAGCTGCGCGACTCCGAATTTGACGCGCCGCAGGGCAGGGTCAGGATCGACCCTGAAAACAACCACACCTATTTGTGGCCGCGGATCGCACGACTGGACAAATTCGGCCGGTTCCAGACAGTCTGGAATCCCGGAGTTCGGATCAAGCCGGATCCCTACTGTGTCGTACAGAGCCTTGACGACTGGTCGGTCGATGACCTTCAGACGGTCAGCCACTAGGTTCTGAGCGGGGGAGCAGGCGGTGGCGATCCAAATCCTTCGCGATCTTCGCGGCCTCCGGGTCCTTGTCGTTCATCCCCCGGACAACGAACGCGTCAGGCTGGTCGAACACCTTCGCCGCATCGGCTGCATGGTTGAGATGCAATGGCCCGTTCCCGAATGCTGGTCCGATGGCTGCGACGTGATGCTGCTGACCGTCGAGCATGACGTCCGAAGCGATATTCAACGCCTCCTGAAGTCGAACGACGGAACGCGGCCGACGTTGATCGCGGTCGTTGGCTACGAAGACCCGAGCACGCTGCAGTTGGTCTTGGAGGCCGGCGCGGTTGCCGTCATCGAACGACCGATCCGCCCCTTCGGTCTGCTTACCAACCTGACGATCGCTCGCAGCATCTGGCTCGAGAAGCGCGAGACCGAAAAACGGATCCGGAAACTGGAGCGCAAACTGTCGGGCATCCAGCGCATCCAGAAGGCGAAGGCAATCCTCATGGACGGCCAGGGATTGAGCGAAGCCGACGCTTACGAAAGCATCCGCCGTCAGGCGATGGCGAAGCGCCTGTCGATGGACGACATGGCGGCCGCGATCATCCATGCAAATGAAGTCTTGCAGTACCGCGCAAAAGATGTTTAGTTTTTGTAACTGCGATAGGACGAAGTGGTTCTGATCGCGGTTTTCGCCGGATCACCGATGTTGTTGGTCTGGCATGGCTAGGTAAGCCCGAGAGGTCCGCGAGGATCTGTCGGGTTTTTTTGTTTTGGCGACCGGGAATCGGCACGGATCGGATCAGTTCCGCCGGCCTCGGGGGAATCTGGAATTTTTTTCGTTCGAACCAACGCACCTGAGTGCGGGGAATAAACAGGCTTGCCTCGAGTTGCGGGCAGCCAAAAGGGGGAGTGTTATGAAGACTACGCGACGGACGTTGTTAAGGAATGCCGCGGCCCTTGGTGCATTTGCTGGCGCGGGCTTCCCGCATATCTGGATCAAGAACGCCGATCTTGCCGCCGCAGCGAACGGAGAGATCAAGGTCGGTGTGCTATTTTCGCTGACAGGTACTACCGCGATCATCGAGGAATCGCTGAACAAGGCGACAATCCTCGCAATTGAGGAAATCAACGCGGCGGGCGGAATCAACGGCATGAAGATTGTGCCGGTAATCGAAGACCCGGCTTCCGATCCCGCAACCTTCGCCGAAAAGGCGCGCAAGCTCGTCGCCGGCGACAAGTGTGTCAGCGTGTTCGGCTCTTACACCTCGGCCAGCCGCAAGGCCGTGCTGCCCGTCGTGGAGAAGCAGAATAATCTTTACTGGTACCCGAC
>JBAUUA010000052.1:0-3221 GCA_049582465.1 Bradyrhizobium sp.
GCACCACGGCCATCACCAGAAATACCAGGATGATGGAAATCTTCGGAAAAATGAGAATGCCGAACGCGTTGAGTTCGGACACCAGCACCGCCGCAACGAAAGCGCCGATGATGCTGCCAAGGCCGCCGATCACCACCACCACGAATACGTCGACGATGATCTGCAGGTCCATGGCGTGATGCACGGCGTCGCGCGGGATCTGCAGCGCGCCACCCAGCGCCGCGAGAAAGACGCCAAGCGCGAACACGCTGGTGAACAGCCATTTCTGATTGACGCCGAGCGCCGCCACCATGTCGCGATCCTGGGTCGCGGCGCGGACCAGCACGCCCCAGCGCGTTCGCTGGAACATCAGCCACAGGGCCGCGAGCACGACCGGACTGAGCCCGATCAGGAACAAATCGTAGCTCGGCACATTCTGGCCGAAAAGATCGACCGCGCCCTTCAATCCCGGCGCGCGGCTGCCCACGAGATCGCTGGGCCCCCAGATCAGCACCACGAGATCCTGGACCATCAGGGTCAGGCCGAACGTCGCCAGCAACTGAAACAGTTCCGGTACGTGATAGATCCGCCGCAGCAGCACCATTTCGACCAGCACGCCGACCATCGCGACGATCAGCGACGCGGCGACGATGCCGCCCCAAAAACCGATCGCACCGGAAAACCGCTCGGTCAGCGTGAACGCCACATAGGCGCCGAGCATATAGAACGCGCCATGGGCAAAATTGACGATCCGCGTCACGCCGAAGATGATCGACAGCCCCGACGCCACCAGGAACAGCGACGCCGCGCTGGCAAGACCAGTCAGGAACTGAACGAAGTAGAATGCCATAGCGCTAGCGCATTTCTCGGCTGATTGGCTTCATCCTTCGAGACGGCGCTTCGCGCCTCCTCAGGATGAGGTCCTTATTTCTCCCCTCCCCCCGCGCGCGCAGCGCGTGGCGGGGAGAGGGGAGGAGAAAGGCCTCGCCTCGTGGCAACGAACCTCACTCCTTCGGACGGAGCTTTGCGACTTCTGCATCGCTTGGCAGATAGTCGGAGCCCTTGCGATAGGACGTATCAACCATGATGCCCTTGCCGTCCTTCAGCGCGGTCTTGCCGACGAAGGCGCCGAGCGTCGACTGGTGATCGATCTTGCGGAAGGTGATCTCGCCGAACGGCGACGGCACCGACAATCCTTCGGTGGCGGCAATCAGCTTCTCCGGATCGGTGGAGTTGGCCTTGGCGAGAATGGCGGCGGCCGATTTGATGGTCTGATAGCCGACGATCGAGCCGAGCCTCGGATAGTCGTTGTACTTGGCCTGGTAGGCTTTCAGGAATGCATCATGCTCGGCCGTCTTGATCGAGTACCAGGGATAGCCGGTGACGATCCACCCCTCCGGCGTTTCTTCCTTCAGCGGATCGAGATATTCGGGCTCGCCGGTCAGGAAGCTCACCACCGTGCGGTCCTTGAACAGGCCGCGCGTGTTGCCTTCACGCACGAACTTCACGAGATCGGCGCCGAAGGTGACGTTGAGGATGGCTTCCGGATTGGCGGCAGCCAGCGCCTGCACGACGGGACCGGCGTCGATCTTGCCGAACGGAGGCCACTGCTCGTCGACCCACACGATGTCGGGCCGCTTTTCCGACATCAGCTTCTTGAACACGGCGACCGCGGACTGGCCATATTCATAATTCGGCGCGATCGTCGCCCAGCGCTTGGCCGGCAGTTTTGCGGCCTCTTCGGCCAGCATGGCCGCCTGCATGTAATTGGAAGGGCGTAAGCGGAAGGTATAGCGGTTGCCCTTGGCCCAGGTGATCGCGTCGGTCAGCGGTTCGGCCGCGAGGAAGAAGACTTTCTTCTGATTGGCAAAATCGCTGACGGCGAGACCGATATTGGACAGGAAGGTACCCGCCAGCATCGCCACGTTCTCGCTCGACACCAGTTCGTTGGCGGCGGTCTGCGCATCGGCCGGCTTGCCGCCATCGTCCTTGGAGATGACAACGAGCTTCTTGCCGTTGATGCCGCCAGCGGCATTGATTTCCTCGACCGCGAGTTGCCAGCCCTTGCGATAGGGATCGGTAAAGGCAGGCAGCAGCGAATAGCTGTTGATCTCGCCGATCTTGATCTCGCTCTGCGCCATGGCGGAATGCGCCATGCCGGAGAACACGATCGCCAAGCCCATACCCAGGAAAATCTTGCTTCGTTGCATCCCAAACCTCCAGTGTTGAAAGAAATTATCGTAAGCCGTCCTCGCCTTTGACTTCCGCAACCGTCAGCCCGCCGACCCGCGGCAACGGCCGGCCGCTGTCGGTGACCGCGACCGCGACCATGATCTCGTTGGCGCGCGGCGCATCGTTGATCTGCACCTCCATGCCGTCGAAATGGCTGCGCACAAAGGCCGCGTCCTTGTGCCCGAGCGGGATATCGAGCGTCGTCCCCGGCCCGCTCCGCTTTTTCGACGACGGGATCAGCGCCGCGCCCTTGCCGAGCACCTTGCGCACCGGCGCGCCCAGTTTCGGATGCAGGATTGCTGCCGCGTGTTCGAGTTCGCCGTTTTCGCCGACCGCCGCCGCCTTGCCGTAGCTTTGCGCCTCGGCGCCGTCGATGCCGAGGGCTGCGACCGCCTTCTTCGACAGCAACTCGCCGAGTTCCTCGCCGATGGCGATCAGCGGCGACAGATCCTCGACATACCGGCCGGCGAACGGATTTTCGATCACGGCGATGGCTGCCGCGCGCCGGGTCGGTGGCGCGACCTTCTGCCCCATTTCAAGATATGTTTCCTCGACGACCGTGACGATCTTGCGAATGACCGCGCTCATGGTTTTCCGCCTCGTTGTTGGATAGGGGTCAACTCACACATGCAGGCCGCCTTCCACCGCGGGGCCACGGAGCGGCACGCGCAAGCCGGGAGCCTCGACGGTCTTGGTGCCTACGACGATCATCTCGTCGCGCAGCCGCAATGCCGCGCCATCGATCAAACCCGCCGCAAGCAGTTTTCGGGCGCTGGCGGCGCCGGCCTCAAGCGCAGCTTCGATTTCGCCGCGGGACAACGCACCGACGTCGCGGGTGACAAGGCGGCTGCCAAGATCGCTGTCGGGCTGCAAATCGCACGCCGCGCGGCGCGTGACGGCGGGATGTCCGGGCAAATCGACCGCGTTGGCGATCACGGTCGCCGCTGCGTCGGCTTGCGAGGCGGTCCGCGCCAGCACCGTGACGGCGTCGGCGATGCCGAGCGAAAAAC
>JBAUUA010000053.1:0-1511 GCA_049582465.1 Bradyrhizobium sp.
GCGCTGGGCCGCCTCGGACTCCACCTTGCGCACGGCCTCTTCCAGCGACAGCCGCTCGCGGGTGATTTCGGACTCGCTCAAGGGCGGATCGACGCTGCGCAGCTGCGCGATCAGCGCGGCACGGGCCCGCTCATAGAGCGCGCGGCGGCTCTCGCCGGGGGCACTGGGGTCCAGTCCGGCAATGGCGCGGGCGATCAGCGGGTAGTAGTCAGCCATCTCTGCTCAACAATGTCGGCTTATGGGTAACATCCCGTTAAGCCTCGAACGGGTTCTGTACCAGAATAGTATCCTCGCGTTCGGGGCTGGTGGAAAGCAGCGCAATGGGGCAGCCCACCAGTTCCTCGACCCTGCGAACATATTTGATCGCCTGGGCCGGCAAATCGGCCCAGGAGCGCGCATTGGCGGTCGGCTCTTTCCAGCCCTCGATGGTCTCGTAGATCGGCACCACCCGGGCCTGGGCACCCTCGCCGGCCGGCAGATGATCGATTTCCTTGCCGTCCAGCATGTAGCCGACGCAGACCTCGATCTTCTCGAAGCCGTCGAGAATATCGAGCTTGGTCAGCGCCAGGCCGTTGATACCGCAGGTGCGCACGGTCTGGCGCACCAGCACGGCGTCGAACCAGCCGGTGCGCCGCTTGCGCCCGGTATTGACGCCGAATTCCTTGCCGCGGCGGCCGATCTCCTCGCCGATCTCGTCGCGCAGTTCGGTCGGGAACGGCCCCTGACCCACCCGCGTCGTATAGGCCTTGCAGATGCCGAGCACGTAACCGACCGAGCCCGGGCCCATGCCGGTGCCGGTCGCCGCCTGCGCCGCCACCGTGTTGGACGAGGTGACGTAGGGATAGGTGCCGTGGTCGACGTCGAGCAGCGCACCCTGCGCGCCCTCGAACAGGATGCGCTTGCCCTCGCGCCGCTTGATGTCGAGCAGCCGCCACACCGTTTCGGCGTAAGGCAGAAGCTGCGGCGCCAGCGTAGTCAATTCCTTCAGGATCGCCTTGCCGTCGATCTCTTCCAGATTGAGCCCGCGGCGCAGCGCGTTGTGATGCGCCAGCAGGCGGTCGATCTTGTGCGGCAGCGTGTCGAGATCGGCGAGGTCCATCAGCCTGATCGCGCGGCGGCCGACCTTGTCTTCATAGGCGGGGCCGATGCCGCGCCGCGTGGTGCCGATCGCGGTGACGGTGCTGGCCGACTCGCGCAGCGCATCGAGTTCGCGATGCAAGGGCAGGATCAGCGTGACGTTTTCGGCGACGCGCAGGTTGTCCGGGCTGACGGCGACGCCCTGGCCCCTCAGTTTCGCCACCTCGTCGAGGAAGGCCTGCGGATCAAACACCACGCCGTTGCCGATCACGGCGAGCTTCGAGGGCCGCAACACGCCGGACGGCAACAGCGCCAGCTTGTAGGTCTCGCCGTTGATGACCAGCGTATGGCCGGCATTGTGGCCGCCCTGGAAGCGCACGACGATGTCGGCCTGCTCCGACAACCAGTCGACGATCTTGCCCTTCCCTTCGTCG
>JBAUUA010000054.1:0-6901 GCA_049582465.1 Bradyrhizobium sp.
GTCTGGCTTCGCTCGGCACGCTGGTGTGGCGGCATCCGCTCGCGGACGTCGCCGCCAAGGCGGCCGCCCCGATCGGCGCCTCCTTCACGTTTCTCGCGCTGGTGACGGGCTCGCTGTGGGGCCGGCCAATGTGGGGAACCTATTGGGAGTGGGATGCGCGGCTGACCTCGGTGTTGATCCTGTTTCTGATGTATCTCGGCCTGATCGCGCTGTGGCGGGCGGTCGAAGATCCTTCGCGCGCGGCGCGCGCCGCCGCGGTGCTGACGCTGGTCGGCGCCATCAATATACCGATCATCAAGTTCTCGGTGGACTGGTGGAACACGCTGCATCAGCCGGCCTCGGTGCTGCGGATGGGCGGACCGGCGCTCGATCGCGCCTTCCTGATTCCGCTGTTGGTGATGGCGGTGGCGTTTTCGCTGTTGTTCCTCACGCTGCATCTGGCGGCGATGCGCAACGAGATCCTGCGCCGCCGGGTGCGCAGCTTGCAGATGATGCAAGCCAGCCAGCGATCGGCGTGAACGCCATGTCGCTCGGTCCCTATACGTCCTTCATCGTGACGTCCTATGCACTGGTTACAGCGGTGGTGCTCATCCTCATTGCCTGGATCGCGATCGACTATCACCGCCAGAAGGCGCGCCTGCGCGAACTCGACGCATCAGGCGTGGTCAGGCGTTCCGGGCGCAGCGCGGCGGATATGAAATGAGCGAGACTTCGACAACCGATACCCCGCCGGCGCGCCGGTCCTGGCTGATGGCGCTGCCGCTGATCGCCTTCGCGGCGCTTGCCGCGCTGTTCTGGTTTCGGCTCGGCGATGGCGATCCGTCGAAAATCCCCTCCGCCCTGATCGGCCACCCGGCGCCGCAGACCGCGCTGCCGCCGCTGGCGGGGCTGGTCCAAAGCGGCACGCAGGTGCCCGGGCTCGATCCGGCCATGTTCAAGGGCAAGGTCAGCGTCGTCAACGTCTGGGCTTCCTGGTGCATACCCTGCCACGACGAGGCGCCGCTGTTGACCGAACTCGGCCGCGACAAGCGGCTGCAGCTGATCGGCATCAACTACAAGGATGCGCCGGACAATGCGCGGCGCTTCCTCGGCCGCTACGGCAATCCCTACGGGTTCGTCGGCGTCGACGGCAACGGCCGCGCCGCGATCGAATGGGGCGTCTATGGCGTGCCGGAGACCTTCGTCGTCGGGCGCGAAGGCACCATCGTCTACAAGCTGGTCGGCCCGGTGACGCCTGACAATATCAATGCCGTGCTCAAGGTCGAGATCGACAAGGCGCTGAAGGCCGGGTCGTAAGTCCCGTCGAGCTGTCGTTCCGGGGCGCGCGTTGGCGCGAACCGACCGAAGAAAAAAATTCAGCTTCAAATAAATTTTCGGTTTTATCTGCCGTTCATTTGGCGGACACGGCGCCGCCACGAATCCGAAGCTAGCTTGATCGCGTTACTTAATCAGTCCTTGGAGGGACATACTCAATGCGTCATTTCACGCTAGCTTCACTTGCCGCCGCCGCGCTTACCCTCGGCCTGCTGACGGCCTCGCCGTCGATGGCTCAGTCGACCCAGCCCGCCGCCAAATCCGACAGTAAAATGGCTCCCGCGCCGAAAGCGCCGGCCGCCGAGTCGAAGATGGCGCCCGCCGCCAAGACCGATCTGCTCGATATCAACTCCGCGACCGCCGACCAGCTCGATGCCCTGCCCGGCATCGGCAAGGCCTATTCGGCGGCTATCATCAAGGGCCGTCCCTACAAGGGCAAGGACGAGCTGGTGCAGAAGAACATCGTCCCGCAGGCGACCTACGACAAGATCAAGGACAAAGTCATCGCCAAGCAGAAGTGAGTTCGGCCTTTCCGTCTCGCAGGCCTGAACTCCTGGAAACGCATCGGCGCGCCGCGCCGGTGCGTTTTCCTTTCACCCTTTTGAAACGTCCCCCTCCGCCGCATCGCTCGTTTCCAGCGACGCTGGCTCGATGTGGTAGCGCTTGGTCAGCGGCATTTGCGCAATCGCAAAGATCGCGGTCAGCGGGATCACGCCGAATGCCTTGAACGCGACCCAGAAGTCGGTGCTCTGGGTGCGCCAGATGATCTCGTTCAGGATCGCCATGCCGAAAAAGAACAGCGCCCAACGTGCCGTGAGGATGCGCCAGCCCTGCGGCGTCAGGTTGAACATCTGATCGAACATGATCGCGATGAAGGAGCGGCCGAACAACAGCCCGCCGCCGAGGATCGCGGCGAACAGGCCGTAGATGATGGTGGGCTTGACCTTGATGAAGGTCTCATCATGCAGCACCAGGGTCAGGGTACCGAACACGATCACGACGAATCCGGTGACCAGCGCCATCAGCGGCACGTGCCGCGTCACGACATAGGACGCGATGATCGCGGCCACGATCGCCACCATGAAGGAGCCGGTGGCGACGAACAGGCCGAATTTGGCGTTGGCGCCGAAGAAAACCAGCAGCGGCCCGAGCTCGGTCGCGAGCTTGAACAAAGGATGCGGCGTCGTCTTGTCCATCATTCAATTCCTGCGATCGCCTGGGCGAAATCCCGCGCGGTGAAGGGCGCGAGATCGTCGACGCCTTCGCCAACGCCGATGAAATGCACCGGCAGTTTGTGCTTTTCCGCCAAGGCCACCAGGATGCCGCCGCGCGCGGTGCCGTCGAGCTTTGTCATCACGAGGCCGGTAACGCCGGCGGTACGGTGAAATGCCTCGACCTGCGACAGCGCGTTTTGCCCCACCGTGGCGTCGAGCACCAGCAGCACCGCATGCGGCGCCGAGGCATCGACCTTCCGGATGACTCGGACGACTTTTTCAAGCTCGTTCATCAGCTCGGCCTTGTTCTGCAGCCGGCCGGCGGTGTCGACCAGCAGCACGTCGAGTTTGCCGTCGCGCGCCGCGGTCAGCGCGTTAAAGGCAAGGCTCGCGGAGTCCGACCCCTGGGCGCCCGCGATGACCGGCGATTTGGTGCGCTCGCCCCAGATCTTCAATTGTTCGATGGCGGCGGCGCGAAAGGTATCGCCGGCCGCGAGCATCACCTTGCGGCCTTCGGCGGAAAGCTTTGCCGCAAGCTTGCCGATGGTGGTGGTCTTGCCGGAGCCGTTGACGCCGACCACGAGAATGACGAACGGCTTTTGCGCCTCGTCGATGACGAGCGGCTTCGCCACCGGAGCAAGCACCTTCTCGACTTCAGTCGCGACCACTGATTTCACGTCATCGGCCGTGATCGCCTTGTCGTAGCGGCCATGGCCCACCGCCGCCGCAATGCGCGCGGCGACTTCCGTTCCGAGATCGGCGCGCAGGAGCACGTCCTCGATATCCTCGAGCATGGCGCGGTCGAGCTTGCGCTTGGTGACGAGGTCGGCCACCGCCGTCCCGAGCGAGGTCGAAGTGCGCTTCAGGCCGCTGGACAGCCGCCGCCACCAGCTCAGTTTTGTCGTTTCCGGAGTGGTATCGCTCATGCCGGGTGTGTTAGCGGTTTCGCGCCATGAGCGAAAGTCTCGAACGCTTGACCGAAGTTCCCGAATTGACCGCGGAGGAAATCCAGTCCCGCGTGCTCCATCGCGACGGCCTGATGCTGGTGATCGACAAACCCGCCGGTCTGCCGGTCCATCGCGGCCCAAAGGGCGGCGCCAATCTGGAATCCTCCTTCGATGGCTTGCGATTTGGGCTGCCGCGCCCCCCGGTCCTCGCCCACCGGCTCGACCGGGATACTTCCGGCTGCCTCGTATTGGGACGCCACCGCAAGGCCACCGCCTCGCTCGGGCTCCTGTTCAAGCACGGCAAGATTTCAAAAACCTATTGGGCGGTGGTCGAAGGCGGCCCCGCCGCGGACGAGGGCACCATCGACATGCCGCTCGGCCGCCTCAATGCCGAGCGCGGCTGGTGGCAGAAGCCGGATCCGGAGGGACAGAAGGCGGTCACCAACTGGAAAGTGCTCGGGCGCAGCGACGGCCTCAGCTGGCTCGCGCTGGAGCCGGTGACCGGCCGCACCCATCAATTGCGCGTGCACTGTGCCGAAATGGGCTGGCCGATCGTGGGTGACAATATCTACGGCAGCGGCCCTCGTTTCGGCGAACCGCGCCTGCATCTGCATTCCCGCAAGATCGTGATCCCGATTTCCAGGAACAAGGACCCGGTGCGCGTGGTCGCGCCGGCGCCGAAGCATCTGCAGGAGCGGCTCAGCGCCTGCGGGTGGAACGGGGAGTAGTCTTCCCCTCTCCCCTTGTGGGAGAGGGTGTCCGCGACGCGAAGCGGCGCGGACGGGTGAGGGGTCTGTCTCCGCGGATAGAGACCCCTCATCCGGCGCGCTACGCGCGCCACCTTCTCCCACAAGGGGAGAAGGAAGAGCCGCTGTCACCCCGTCAACCGCGCGCCGTCATGCCCGGTGATCGCGAGCGCCCGCACCGCGCCGGGCGTTTCCCCGCTGATCGCCACCGGCACAAAATGCTCAGTGCGACCCTGCGTGGCGCTTTCGATCAGCACCTGCCGCGTATGGCCTACCTCTGATGCCAGCCGCGTTCGCAACGCCGTCTCGCCCGTCCCGCGCAATCGCCTGGCGCGCTCGCGAATCTCATTTCCCGCGACCTGCGGCATTCGCGCTGCCGGCGTGCCCGGCCGCGGCGAATAGGGAAACACATGCAGGAAGGTGAGGCCGCACGCCTCCACCAGATCGAACGAGCGCGCGAACATTTCCTCGGTCTCGGTCGGAAAGCCCGCGATGATATCGGCGCCGAGCGCGATATCCGGCCGCACGCGCCGCACCTGGGCGCAGAACTCGATGGCGTCCTTGCGCGAATGCCGCCGCTTCATCCGCTTCAGGATCAGATCGTCGCCGGATTGCAGCGACAGATGCAGATGCGGCATCAGCCGTTCATCATCGGCGATCACATCGAGCAGATCGGAATCGGCCTCGATGGAATCGATCGATGAAATCCGCAACCGCTTCAGTTCCGGGACATGGCGGAGGATCTGCTTTGTCAGTTGGCCGAGCTTTGGGGCGCCGGGCAGATCGGCACCGTAACTGGTGAGATCGACGCCGGTCAGCACGATCTCGGCATGGCCGCGCTCGACCAGCTTGCGAACCTGGTCGACCACCGCACCCATCGGCACCGAGCGCGAATTGCCGCGGCCATAGGGGATGATGCAGAAGGTGCAGCGATGGTCGCAGCCGTTCTGCACCTGCACGAATACCCGGGGCAGGCCTTTCTGGAAGCCTTCCACCAGATGCGGCGCCATCTCCCTGACGGCCATGATATCGGCGACCGCGATCTTCTCGCTGGCTTGCACGCCCAATCCGGCTGCGCCGTCGAGCGCCGCACGCGCCGCGCGCCAGGCTTCACCGCGCATCTTGTCGTCATTGCCGAGCACGCGATCGACCTCGACCATGCCTGCAAACATCCCGGCCTGGGTCTGCGCGGCGCAGCCGGTCACCACGATGCGCGTTTCCGGCCGCTCGCGCTTGAGCCGCCGGATCGATTGCCGCGCCTGCGCCACGGCTTCGTTGGTCACCGCGCAGCTATTGATGACGATGGTGTCGGTGAGCCCGGCATCCCCCGCCTCGCGCAGGATGACTTCGGATTCGAAGGCATTGAGGCGGCAGCCGAAGGTGACGATCTCGACGCTCATCTTACGCGACGGAGGCAAACAGCGCCGGATCGAACCGGCCTTCATATTCGAAGGTCGCGGGGCCCGTCATCAGCACATGGTCGTCGCCCTCGCGCCACTCGATGGTGAGTTCGCCGCCCGGCAATGCGATCTGCACGATGCGGTTGGCGCGCTTCAGCCGCGCCGCCGCCACCGCGGTGGCGCAGGCCGCCGAGCCGCAGGCTTTTGTCAGCCCGGCCCCCCGCTCCCAGGTGCGGATCGTGATGTGACCGCGATCGACGATATGCGCGAGCGTGATATTGGCGCGCTCCGGAAAGATCGGATGGTTTTCCAACAGCGGCCCGATGCGGGCGAGATCGTAGGCGTTGACATCGTCGACCCAGAAGATCGCGTGCGGATTGCCCATGCTGACCGCCGATGGCGTATGCAAGATCGGCGCGTCGATCGGGCCGATCTGCAACTCGATCGAGCGCGTGTCGCGAAACTCCTCGGCCAGCGGAATATCCTTCCAGCCGAATTTCGGCGGGCCCATATCGACGGTGTAGAGGTCGCTGGAGGGACCCTGCCAGCAATTGAGCAGGCCTGCCCTGGTCTCGAACGTGACGGCGGTCTGGCCGGTCACCTCGAACAGCCGGCGCACGACACAGCGCATGCCGTTGCCGCAGGCCCCGGCCTCGGAGCCGTCATTGTTGAAGATGCTGATGAAGGCCTCGGTGCCCGCAAGGCGCGGCGGCTGCAGCACCATCAGCTGGTCGTAGTGC
Source organism: Bradyrhizobium sp. (assembly GCA_049582465.1). Taxonomy (GTDB): domain Bacteria; phylum Pseudomonadota; class Alphaproteobacteria; order Rhizobiales; family Xanthobacteraceae; genus Bradyrhizobium. The sequence goes on from JBAUUA010000054.1 coordinate 6,362, forward strand.
ACGCCGGCGGGCGAAGCCACCGCGCGCGCCTCCTCCGGCGTGACGACGGCGGGCTTGTCGCGCAGATCGACCACGACGATCTCGTTGCCGATGCCGTTCATCTTGGCAAAGCTGCGGTTGGCGAGCGCGCTCATGGAATTTCCCGAATGGTGCCCGTCTTATATGGCGAATGGCGGCCGATTGGCCAGTGTGGTGAATCTGTGTCGACGCCCCCTGCCGGCAACGCACCCCCATGACATATCTGTCATGGGACGAAAGCCGCGCTTGCGTGTTAGCATCGCAGCAACCTCGCCGATGTGAGCCGGGACACCCCGCGAGCCCGCCACCTCTCAATTTAAGGCTTTGGAGAATAAGGCTTTGGAGAATAACGAATGAATGGCCGCCGCTGGTTTCGCCTCGTCATGGTCGCGCTGATCCCGATCGCTGCGATTTCACTGGCCCTGGGCAATGTGTGGGCGCAATCGCCGGCGCCGTCGGCCTCGCCAGCGGCTCCCGCCGCATCGGAAACGCCCGCCCCGGCGCCTTCGGCCACCCCGGCTC
>JBAUUA010000055.1:0-3528 GCA_049582465.1 Bradyrhizobium sp.
GGCCGGGGCTTGCGCTACCGGCCGGATCGCGCCGGAAAGCGACACCTCGCCGAAATAGACCGCATCGGCCGGCAGCGCTGCGTTGGCGAGCGAGGAGACCAGCGCGGCGGCGGCGGCGAGATCGGCCGCCGGCTCCTGGATGCGCAGGCCGCCGGCGACGTTCAGATAGACGTCGTAGCCGGAGAGTTTCACGCCGCAATGCGCCTCCAGCACCGCCAGCACCATCGACAGCCGGCTCGGGTCCCAGCCGACCACGGCGCGGCGCGGCGTGCCGAGCGTGGTGGGCGCCACCAGCGCCTGCAATTCCACCAGCACCGGGCGGGTGCCTTCTATCCCGGCGAACACCGCCGTGCCTGGGCTGCCAAGGTCGCGCTCGGACAAGAACAGCTCGGACGGATTTGAGACCTCGCGCAGGCCGAGCCCGGTCATCTCGAACACGCCGATTTCGTCGGTCGGGCCGAACCGGTTCTTGACCGCGCGCAAAATGCGGAATTGCTGCGAGCCTTCGCCCTCGAACGACAGCACCGCGTCCACCATGTGCTCGACCACGCGGGGACCGGCGATCTGGCCGTCCTTGGTCACGTGACCGACCAGGATGATGGCGGCGCCGGATTTCTTGGCAAAGCGAATCAGCGCCTGCGCCGAGGCGCGCACCTGCGTCACCGTGCCCGGCGCGGATTCCACCGTATCGGTCCACATGGTCTGGATCGAATCGATCACGATCAGCCGCGGCACCGCGCCTTCCGACAGCGTCGAGACGATGTCCTCGACCGAGGTTTCTGCGGCAAGCTGCACCGGCGCATCCGCCAAGCCCAGCCGCTCGGCGCGCAGCCGCACCTGCGCCACGGCCTCCTCGCCGGAAATATAGACCGCGCGATGCCCGGCGCGAGCCATCAGGCTGGTGGCCTGGGTCAGAAGCGTGGATTTGCCGATGCCGGGATCGCCGCCAACCAGCAGTACCGAGCCGCGTACAAAGCCGCCGCCGGTGACGCGGTCGAGCTCGACCATGCCGGAAGGCAGGCGAGGGGCGTCCTGGCTCTTGCCGGTCAGCGATTCCAGCGCGAACGTTCGGCCCTTGCGTTTGCTGCGGATCGACACCGGCATCGAGGTCGCGCCGGTGGTGTCCTCCTCGGAGAGCGTGTTCCACTCGCCGCAGGATTCGCACTTGCCCTGCCAGCGGTTATACGCCGCGCCGCAGTTCTGGCAGACGAAGGAGAGCGAGGATTTCGCCATGAAGGGGTCGGTTCGCTGTTGTTCCTATTTTGTTCTATAGCTCATTCAAAGCCCCTCCGCGATAGAAAACTCGCTTGGCATCAGGCGAAGCGCCCAACATTTCCAAGGTCGGTCCTCTCTAACTGGCATTGTCGCCGTCCATATTTACCCAACCTTAGATGGCCTGCCCCTAGCCTAGCGGTGTTTTCTGGCGCGGCCGGAAGTCCGGCGGCGCGGAGACATTGGGCAAGGGGTGCCGGCGTGTCGGATCCATACCAGCGGCCATCGGGCGCCGAAAACGGTCGGGCGGTTTCGGCGACCACCCCGGCGCTTGCGGCGACCGTGGCGCGTTGTTTCGTCGCCGTCGCCGCGCCGATCTATCTCTACGATCTGCTGCGGCAAACCCACAGCCATCTCACCAACGGAGCCGGTCGTCCTTTCGGCGACGACTTCATCAATTTCTGGTCTGGCGCTTATCTGGCGTGGCACGGGCGCGTGACCGAAATCTACAATCCGGCGGCGTTTCACGCCTTCGAGCAATCGGTCGTGGGCGCACCCCTCGATGCCTATCACTACAGCTATCCGCCGGCGCTGCTGCTGCTCACCGCGCCGCTGGCGCTCATCGCCTACGTGCCGGCCCTGTTCGCCTGGCTGGCGGCGGGCTGGTACGCGTTCTATCGCGCGCTGCGGCTGGCGATGCCGGGCCAGGGGGCCTTGCTGCTCGCTCTGGCCGCACCGGCGGTTTTCATCAACGCGGTCGGCGGCCAGACCGGTACCTGGACGGCGGCGCTGTTCGGCGGCGGCCTGAGCCTGCTCGAGCGACGGCCGCTGCTCGCCGGCGGATTGCTGGGAATGCTGATCTACAAGCCGCAGCTCGGGCTGCTAATCCCGGTAGCGCTGCTGACGGGGCGGCATTGGCGTGCTCTTGTGGCGGCAAGCGTGGTCGCCGGCGCGCTGCTGGCGCTGAGCACGATCTGGTTCGGGATGGATGCGTGGGCCGCCTATCTGCGCAATCTCGCCGTGCTGCGCCAGATGATTCTGGAAGACGGCACCGGCGTCTGGCATCGTTTCGTTTCGGTGTTCGTGGCCGCGCGGCGGCTGGGAGCGCCGGTCGGGGCCGCCTATGCGATTCAGGCGGTGTCAGGCGCGCTCGCCTGCATCGCGGTTGCACGGGTCTGGTTCGGCGATGCGCCCGCCGGCGTCAAGCACGCCGTGCTCGTGCTCGGCACGTGTCTGGCGACGCCATACCTGCAGGACTACGATCTGGTGTTCGGCGCGCTCGTGGTGGCGTGGCTCTGGCGGTGCCCTGTTCCCTACGCCTCCGACCGGCTGCTGCAGATTTCAGCAGCACTGCTGCTGCTGCTTCCGCTAGTCGCCGCGGCGCTGGCGCACCTGACCGGACTGGTGCTTGGCCCGTTGTTCATTGCTCCATTGTTCGTTGTGGCGTTGCAGATCAGCTTCGGCGCGCGGCCCGCCGCTTTGGCAGACCCCCAGCGGGTTTCCCCAGGCGAACGCGATGCGGGGCCCCAAGCCATCTAAGGCTCGGGCGCGCTCCAAAAAGCTCGTAGCATGGGTTGAGCGCTTGCGAAACCCATCGCCTTGCGTCGCGATAGCTATCGCCGCGCTCCACCCATCCGCACTGCTTCAACAAAATTCGTTGTCATGCATCCCGCTGAGAGAGATGGTGATTAGGTTGTCGCGGGTGTCTTTGGACGTTTTTGCAACGTCGCACCGCGGCTTCGATGAGGTTTGGACATAAGAATGAGCCGTTTTTGGAGCAGTCTGACGCACGACCTGAGGCCCTACGTACCGGGCGAACAGCCCCGCATGGCGGAGCTGGTCAAGCTCAACACCAATGAAAGTCCACTTGGTCCTTCGCCACGCGTGTTGGAAGCGATTCGCGGCGAGGCGACGGATAGCTTGCGTCTATATCCGGACCCACAGGCGACCGCGCTGCGCGCTGCCTTGGCCGCTTATCACCAGGTGCGATCCGAACAGGTGTTCGTCGGCAACGGCTCGGACGAGGTGCTGGCGCACGCCTTCTCCGCTCTGCTGAACCATGATGCGCCGCTGCTCTTCCCGGACATCACCTACAGTTTCTACCCGGTCTATTGCCGCCTGTTCGGCATCGCCCACGAGACCGTGCCGCTCGATCCGGCCATGCGGATCCGCGTTGCCGACTATCGCCGGCCGGCCGGCGCGCTGCTCCTGCCCAATCCGAATGCGCCCACGGGAATTGCGCTGTCACGGGCCGAGATCGCAGCCCTGCTGGAGGATCATCCTGACGTCCCGGTGGTGATCGACGAGGCCTATGTC
>JBAUUA010000056.1:0-3131 GCA_049582465.1 Bradyrhizobium sp.
CGCCGAAAGCATGCCGAGCGCCGCCCGCCATCTCGACGCGCCCGTTGCGGATGTCGATCGCAGCAACCCGTACGCCAAGGTGCAGGTCGATTTTGTGCTCATTGTAAAATTCCGCTGACCGAAGTAAATTTGTTTCCTCGGACGCTACACCTGCGAGATAACCCTTCGACAAGTTGGGGCGGTCGCAGGGTAACGAAGTATCAACGCTCAACATCGTGACGTGCCCCGAATAACCCTCACGCCGAAGCGTTTCCGCCGCGGCATTGCCGGCCGCGCCACCGCCCACGATAACGACCGAGTCGGCAATGCCTGCGGCCGGTCCAAGCACCCTCGGCTGGCTGCGTTCCCGCCTTTCCTTCACATAAGCAATGTTTCCCCGCCGTTCGACACGCCAACACGATACCGCGTTGAGCGCCGGGGCGCGAAGAGCTTCCCCGGTCGTTACGCTAAAACACGCATGATGCCAGGGGCAACGGATTGTGTCTCCTACGACGAGGCCGTCAACAAGGGGTGCTCCATAATGCGTGCACGTCGCGCCAATCGCGAACATCTCATCGCCGCGCCGGATAAGAAGCACCGCTTCACCGCGGGTGTGGCCGAGCAGCCCAGTTCCGTCTGGAACGGTCGCAATCTCTACTCCCTGCGTGAGATCCGGTCCGCCGAGTTCTGTATTTTCCTGGGTCATTTGTCCTCACCGGGCATCTCGAGAGGTTCAGTAGCGAGCAGATAGTTGTCGGGATCACCCGCGGACCCCGGATGAAACGTGTTCGATGATGACCTCAACACCAAACCGAAGTCTGTGCAAAATTGCACACTTCGCTAGAGAGAAGAAAAGCAAAGACCCTTCGCGGCGTGTCAACACCAGACGCTCATGGAGGCGAATGCGCTGCATGACACCATACCTTGCACGATGTGCGCAGCCTACACTGAGTCAATTTTGCGAAGCCAGCCGGTAACTATTGCGGTGCTTCGCAGCAATTGCCAATCTGTAGCATCGAGCATAAGGTCACAACGGCATAACTGCGATTGTGTTCGGTCGTCGAGTCTCAAGGGTCGCACGGAGCTGCCTTTATGTCCTCGAAAATTGAAGATTATGCGCTTTTGGGAGATTGCGAAACTGCCGCGCTCGTTGGACGTGAGGGATCAATCGACTGGCTTTGCTGGCCGCGTTTTGACAGCTGTGCATGTTTCGCGGCGCTCCTCGGCGGATGTGAGCACGGTAGATGGCTGATCACGACAACGGACAAGCCTGCACGTATTTCCAGACACTACCGCGACGATACGCTTATTCTGGAGACTGATTTCGAAACAGTGGATGGCGCTGTCACCCTGGTCGACTTCATGCCGCCACGCGGGAAAACTTCGGACGTGGTTCGGATGATCGTCGGTCGCCGCGGCCGTGTCGCCATGCGCAGCGAGTTTATTCTACGTTTCGATTATGGTTCACTCGTGCCCTGGGTGACCCGGATGGAGGATGGCGGTTTGTCGGCTGTGTCCGGGCCAGACATGGTAGTCTTGCGCACGCCAGTGCTACTGCAAGGAAGGGATTTCACGACAGTCGGCAACTTCACCGTTTCGGCCGGTCAAACGATTCCGTTCGTCCTGACTTATTCTGCCTCGCACCTGTCGCCTCCTGCGCCCATCGACGCACAGAAAGCGCTTGTCGATACGGAAAACTTCTGGCGTCACTGGATAAGCCGCTGCACCAACGCAGGCAAGTGGTCAGCGGATGTCCGCCGTTCGCTAATCACATTGAAGGCGTTAACTTATCGTCCGACGGGCGGTATCGTTGCCGCTCCCACCACATCCCTACCAGAGCAATTAGGAGGTCCACGCAACTGGGATTATCGCTTCTGTTGGTTGCGGGATGCCACTTTTACTCTCCTCGCATTGATGAACTCGGGCTACTACGAAGAGGCTAAATCATGGCAGGCGTGGTTGTTGCGTGCCGTGGCCGGGCAGCCGTCCCAAGTGCAAATAATGTACGGCCTGCTGGGCGAGCGACGCCTGACGGAATGGGAGATCCCCTGGTTACCGGGCTACGAGGGATCCAGACCGGTGCGAATTGGCAATGCCGCCGCCACTCAATTACAGCTCGACATCTTTGGGGAGGTCATGGATGCATTCTATCAAGGACGCAACGGGAAATTGGCCGTGGAGAAACACGCATGGGCCGTTCAGCACGCCCTCCTCGATCACTTGGAGACAGTCTGGGATCAGCCGGATGAAGGAATCTGGGAAATGCGTAGCGGTCGCCAGCAATACACTTATTCAAAGATGATGACCTGGGTGGCCTTTGACCGCGCCATCAAAGGTGCGGAAGACTTCGGTCTTGAAGGGCCAGTCGAACGCTGGCGCGCTTTGCGCGAAAAAATCCACGAAGAGATCTGCAGTCACGCATTCGATCCGAAGATTGGTGCTTTTGTGCAATCGTACGGATCAAAGAACCTCGATGCCAGTTTGCTGCTCATTCCAGCCGTTGGTTTCTTGCCCCCCGGTGATCCAAGAGTTCGAGGCACTATTGCCGCGATCGAGCAACATTTATTGGCTGAGGGTCTTGCCCGGCGCTATGACACCGCGGACACCCGCGACGGCCTGCCCCCCGGCGAAGGGGTATTTCTCGCTTGCAGCTTTTGGCTCGCAGACAGCCTGCTGGCAACTGGACGACGCGAGGAAGCGCAGCAGTTATTTGAACGGTTGCTTGCACTCAGGAATGATGTCGGACTCCTGTCCGAAGAATACGATCCACAGACAAAGCGGTTAGTCGGCAATTTTCCTCAAGCACTTTCGCACATCGCGCTTGTCAACACGGCTCACAACCTCACGCGTTCGGAAAAGCCGGTGCAGCAAAGATCTGGTCATGAAGCCACGAGCAATGGACCGAGCTGACGGCCGGCAGATGGCGCAACGAGAGGTCTGAGGCATTTTTCCGCAAGATGGGCCTGCTGGCGAAGGCCAGCGTGGTCATCGACGGTACATTGTTCAAGGCCAGTCGCGACAACAACCTCACGCAGGGCAAGATCCAGCGCCCCCAGAAGCAGATCGAAGAGCGCGCGGCAACATGAGCCAACTCGCTATCGCCTACCGTCAGACCGTTGCAAGAGAAAAGCTGTCGGAAACGGTGCTGCTGA
>JBAUUA010000057.1:0-7702 GCA_049582465.1 Bradyrhizobium sp.
GCGATCCAAACGACGAGAAGAAGCGGTCCCTGATACTCGATCTGTTTCAACGCTTGAGCGACGACCGCCTGATCGACAAATCAGTCGTCGAGAATATCGATGTATTTCTACAAAAGAAAACGATCAAAGATTCTCAGCTAATGGACATCATAGAGTTCGGCAGGATATTGCATGCGGAAATGTCGGCGCTCATGGACGCGGCTCGGTTGGGCCGGACGGTTCAGGACGCTACTTTATTTTGCACGACGTTTCCCTGCCATATCTGCGCGAAACACATTGCCGGTGCAGGAATAGAGATCGTTTATTTCCTTGAGCCGTATCCCAAGAGCGCCGCTTTCGCACTGCATCCGGACTCGATAGAAGTCGAGGGAACAACCCGGGTTCATTTCGCAAACTACAAAAAAGCTAAATTCGTCCATTTTTACGGTATTTCGCCTCGGCGCTATCGAGATTTTTTTGAGAAATCAGTTCGAAAAGATAAAGCCACTGGCAAGGCACAGGAATGGATGGGCCCGACATACAAACCTCGTCCCATTTTCGATGTGAAGTTGCCCATCTATCTTTCATTTGAAAAATATGTCGAAGCAAGCCTTCAAAAGAGCAAGCGTCAGGCGCAAAGCGTGATCGCGGCTGCGACGCGAAAGAGGAACGCTAGGAGCCAAGCGCGACGGCAAAACTGAATCAGCCGCGGCGGCCAGGCCGCATGCTTCAAAAATAACCCAAAGGTCACTTAAGACCCTTGAACGTACTCTGCCGCAGGAGTCCTTCCGACGTAATGTCTCGATACTCGACCTCGGCCGTGAATGAGGGCTCAACCCAAACGGCCTTTAGGTTTCTTGATCGGCTTCGTTAATCTGGACTTCGGACTCACCACGGTATCGAGTTGCTTTCTGATCTGGCTTGAGAGCGTCCTGGACCAGCCGGTGCCGACCTTACCCATGTAAACGAGGCCTTCCCCTTCCCGCTTCCCGAGATACAAGGCGGCCACGCCAGTAGGATCCTTCACAAACCCGATGACTGGGAATTTCCCCTTCTGTACGGTTTTGATTTTCAACCAGCCTCCGTTCCGATCCGATCGATACGGCGCCTGGGCGTTCTTGGAAATGATGCCTTCGAAGTTCAACTTGGCCGCGTGTTCGAACATCTCCTGCCCATCTCCGGTCAGGTGTTCTGAGTAAATGACCGGGAGTTCGATACCGTTCTCGCCCAAAAGGTCCGACAGCGCTTGCTTTCGATCAAGCTGACCGAGCTTCCGTAGGTCGCCATCACGCCAAAGAAGATCGAAGGCGTAAAAGATCAGCCTATCCTGACGGCCCGCGGGAGTTCAGCTTGCAATTCGGAAAAGTTGGTCCGGCCTTCGTGGATGACCACCACCTCCCCGTCGATGATAGCCTGTCCGGGAATGTCGAGGGCGCCGGCGATCTGGGAAAACCGTTTGGTCCAGTCCAGGCCGTTGCGGGTGTAGACCTTCCGCTTCCCCTTGTTCAGGTGGATCTGCACCCGGTAGCCGTCGAATTTGATTTCATGAAGCCACTGGGACCCAATAGGTGCCTTGGATTTCAGGGTTGCAAGCTGCGGCTTGATGAACCCCGGCATCTCTGGCAGCCTTGCGGCGCCGGCCGGCCGGGAACTCTGGATACGCTTGGCCATCTCTTCCTGAACGCAACTTACTGACGGAACACCCGGGCGGGTGGTTTGGCGTCGCCCTCTCCGCATCTTACAGCCGACATTCCCAACTTACGATAACGGAAGTTATTGAAAGTCAGGACGCTGCTTGCCGGCCCGCCCCAGGCGGCTGCCCAGGCCGCTCTCCCGGGCGGCCTCGCCAGCGGAACGGTGCCTAGAAGCTAGGGCCGGCCTTGGCCAGCGCCCTACTAGCGTCGCTCTGCCGGCGGGACGCGCACCGATTTCGCAATTCTGCAGTCTTTGCATCAGAACGCGCACGGCCTGTTGCGTCTGCGTCAGGTCGACGGAGCCTGTTGCAAGTGCGTCAGGTGCGCACGCCTAATGTTACATCTGCATCAGGCGATTTTGCCTCTGACGCAAGTGCATCAAGTTCAAGATTTTACGCCCGGCCCGTTGGCGCTGCGCGACCCGTTGCAGTTGCCCCGTGACGAGTCAGAGCGTTGCAGCCGCGTCAGGTGCCCGTAACTCTGTTGCGTGTGCGTCAGGTTCGTCGCGGCTGTTGCCGGTGCGTCAGAAATCGTAACTCGGACGCTGCCCGCGGCGACGGCCTGGCCGGCCCCCGGAATCGGCCGCGGCAAACCGCCGGGAGGCGTCTGGGGCCCGCCGGTGGACAGTACCTGCCCTTGGGCAAGCTTCCGCGTCGAGCCCGTTCCAAGGGAGTGACAACTCATGAACGAGTCCGCCTTCGCGGCGAAAGAGCCGAACGAGGCGAACAGGACCAGCACGAAATTTGCCGCCGAAAGCATTCTCGAGCCTGTGAACGAGATGCTGCAAACCAAGAAAATCAAACCGGTCAAGATCGGCACGATCGAGAACCAACTGCCGAAAATTATCAGCGGCGCAAAGACCAAGCGCCCAAGGCGCGCCCGGACTGGCCAGTCCGCTTAACGCGGCCGCACGGACTGGCCAGTCCGTTTATCCGGGCTTTTGAAGCAAGGCCGAGACAACGCTACCCTCGCGCTCCTAGCAACGCCGCTCAAAACTTCAGCAACCATCGTGGTTCGAATGAGTCCCACTCAAAATTAGAAACGGAGTTCAAAAAATGACTAATCCGATCAGAATTTATCAAGCCATGGTAGTGATCGCAGGCCTGCGATCCCTCAAACGCGGGATCATGCTCAACACGTCTTACACCCTGAAGAACCTGTTAGCGACGGCGGAGTTTCTAACCGGCATGAAATACAAGCGTACCCAGTCGGATAAGGCCATCTCAGATCTTGAGAATTGGATCGCGGCAGCGAAAGCAGGACAGGATTCCGTCTAACGCAACCTGAGATCCAAAACGAGCGCGCCAAGGATTTGTCACATGTCCGAGTTCAAGATTTTCGATTACCGCGCCGGCACCTATGTCGGCCCGGTCGGCAAGCAGACAACGTTCGCCACGCAGGCCGAGGCCTTTCGGCACATCTTCGACGTGCTGGCGCTCATAGCGAATGACGGCAGCGCCGACGACAACCACCTCGACGTCCACGACATCGAGAGGAACATCGCGTACCATCGTTGGATGATCGAGACTGACTACTGCGTCAGCGTCAAGACGACGCGCACCAGAATTGATCCGAACCGGCGGATGGTCATCGAAGCGATCAAGGTATGGTCCCACAACGAGTCCGGCTACATGTTCGAACCCGGCGGCGACGACGACGAAGACCGCGACCTGGAGTTCGAGTCTTTGGAAGAGGCAAATAGGTATATCGACCGCATCTGCGCACACCGGACGCGCAAGCGAAAGGAATACGAAGCTCGCTGGACCTGCGAGTACGTTTGAGGCCGATCCTGGCGCATATTGAAAAGCGTACGGCGCAGAAGCGGTTGGAGATGTTAATAAGCGTCCAAACGTGCCCCCTCCACCACTAGATGCAATAGCCTAGCTGCCGATCGGCGTCGGGACCCCACACGATTAACAGCCAGATCACGGTGTGGTCGGCGGCGAAGCGCTGGCCGCCGATCTTGGTCAGCGCACTTTGCCGCGGGTCTGATCCCACCAGGGGCAGACGCCGGCCATGCGATGGTAGTTGCCTTCGATCACATGAACGGGAGCACGACGCGTTCCGGCATCCGGCACGGCCGAAGGCGGCGCGCCGATATCCTCGAACAGCCCCTTGTGGCCCCAGAAGCTGCCGACGGTGGTCATCTCCACCGGCGGCGTTGCGTCGTCGACCTCCCGGCCGCCCCAGCCGCACTCCACGTAAATATCGGATGGCGTGCGCATGTAATACGACGTCATGAGATCATTCGGGTGGCGGCCGAGCGTAGCGACGATTTTCTCCGGGGTATTCTGCAGTAGATCGTAGCCCTGCCCGACATCGTCAAGCTGATAGTACTCGACGAGCAGGTGATGCATGCTGCGCACCGGCGCCTCGACGAGGGCGACGCTGTGGTGGCGAGCGTTGACGTGCATGAAATAGGCTTTTAACGGGGCCACCATGAAGTCGCTGATGCGAAAGCCTAACAGGTCCTTGTAGAAGGCCAGGGCAGCGTCGATGTCAGGGAACGTCAGAAGGGTGTGGCCCATACCCTGCGGGCCGGTGCGGAAACCGGAGACGTCGCGGCTGGGCTTGAAGGCGACGTCGGCGATATGGGCGCCGTGGAAGGCTTCCAGGCGGTTGCCGGCAGGGTCAGCGAAGGAGATCAGGGCCGCCACACAGCGCTGGTCAGCCAGCACTCCGGGTTCGCGTTTCACGGCGACGCCGGCGGCTTCCAGGCGCGCGGCGAGCGAGTCGAGTGCCGCCGCGTTGGCGACTTCCCAGCCGAAAACCTGGGTGCCGGGTTCGATGGCGCGGTCGATGAACAGGCGCTGCTTGCGGTCGTCCATGCGGAAGGCGCGCATCGAGCTGGCGCGGTCCACGGACTGCATGCCAATCGTAGATGTAGCGAAGTCAGTCCAGTCGTCGAGGTTTGATGCTCCTAAGCCAAGATAGCCAAAAGCCTCGATTTCCACGCTCGTTCCTCCCCCGTTTTCGAGGCAAGCGTAAAAGGCAGCGAGCGCCATTACAATAAGAGTATTGGGGCTCTGCCGATCGCATTGAGCGAGGTCCGGTCTCGGGGGAATAGCGGAAGTCCCATTTTTGGACCGCGAGGACCGTTTTTGTGAAGGTTTGCGGATGGCGGCCCGATGGAGGTGGCGCGGCGCGGCACCGGGGGCCGGCGTACGCAAACCTCCAAGGGAGGAAACCGCGGGAGGGGGACGTGGGTCGCGCGGCGTTGACTATGGGGATTTGGATGCCGCGGATGAGGTGTGTGATTGGAGTTGGGCCGAGCCAGCGATCTGGTCGAAGCGGAAGTGGCTCATGAATGAGCGGTGGGTTGCGTTGAACGCCGTGAGTTGGCGACCACTTTGCGGCGACGGCTGGATATCTGAGCGCACTCTGCCGTGGCCGATGAAGAAGCAGCGAACGCGGCGAGCAGATTTGCGGGATTGTGACGCGGTCATGAGGTATCGAGCCTGCTGACGATGGTTGGACCTGTTGGCCGATGCCGTGGCGTGGCACCGCGCTCAAAGACCTCGATGATGATCATGCGACCGCCGCAGCATGGACACTTTGGCTTGCTGTGATCGAGGGCGGCAGCGGTGAGCTGGCCTTCAGGTTTTGAAACGGCCAACAGTTCACGCGCCCGGGCGATGTTGTCGGCGCGCGTGCCGCTGGCGAGCAGGCCGTAGTGGCGGATGCGGTGGAAGCCGGACGGCAGGACGTGGATCAGGAATCTGCGGATGAATTCGGCGGTGGCCAGCGTCATGATCTTCTGGCGATCACGGCCTTCGGCGCGATAGTCCTTCCATCGGAAGGTGACGCTGGTGCGGTCGCAGGCGATCAGCCGGCTATTGGCAATGGCGACGCGGTGGGTATAGCGCGACAGATAGGCCAGCGCGGCCTGTGGTCCGCCGAACGGGCGCTTGGCATAGACCACCCATTTGGCTCGGCGTAGCGGGGCCAGATAGGCCGCGAACGCCTGCGGGTCGGCAAGAGCGGCATGATCGCCGAAGAACTTCAGGCGGTTGGCCTGGTGCGTGGCGAGCAGCCTTTCCAGAAACAGCCGTCGGAACAGGCGCGAGAGCACGCGGACCGGCAGGAAGAAGCCGGGACGACACGCCACCCAGCGCTCGCCGTCGAGCGAGATGCCGCCACCCGGCACGATCATGTGGACGTGCGGGTGATGGGTCATGGCCGAACCCCAGGTATGGAGAACCGAGGTGATGCCGACGCGAGCGCCGAGGTGTTTTGGGTCGGCCGCGATGGTGACCAGGGTCTCGGCCGAGACCTTAAACAGCAGATCGTAGATGACTGCCTTGTTCTGGTAAGCGATATCGGCAGCAGCCGCCGGCAGCGTGAACACCACATGATAGTACGGCACCGGCAGCAGATCGGCCTCGCGCGCGGCCAGCCAGTCCTTTGCCGCCGCGCCCTGGCACTTCGGGCAGTGCCGGTTGCGGCAAGAGTTGTACGAGATATGGCTGTGGGCGCACTCCTCGCAGCGCGCGACATGCCCGCCGAGCGCCGCGGTGCGACAGCTCTCGATCGCCGACATGACCTTGAGTTGGCCGAGGCTGACATGACCGGTATTGGCCCGGCGCCATGCCGGGCCGAGGCCGCGGAAGATGTCCGCGACCTCCAGCGATGGACGCGACACGTGTCGCGCCTCAGGCTGGTAGTTCGCCGCCCTCCTTGAGCCTGCCCGTAATGCGATCGAGCGGGCTCTTGATCTCCCGGATGATCTTGGTGGCGACACGCGTATATAGCGCCGTGGTGTCGAGCTTGGCGTGCCCCAACAAGACCTGGATCACCCTGATATCGGTGTTCTGCTCCAGAAGATGCGTCGCAAAGCTGTGACGAAGGGTGTGCGGTGACACCGGCTTGCCGATCTCGGCCATCTGGGCCGCGGTATCGCAGGCGCGTCTGAGCTGGCGTGCCGACATCGGGTTGACCGGGTTCATTCCAGGAAACAGCCACCCTTGTGGGCGTGCCGCCTTGTACGAGGCGCGCAACAGTTCAAGCAGATGCGGCGAAAGCATCACGTAGCGGTCTTTGTTGCCCTTGCCCTGTTCGATCCGGATCACCATGCGCTTGCTGTCGATGTCGGATACCTTCAGCGCAACCACCTCGGACACACGCAATCCGGCCCCATAGGCCACACTCAATGCCGCCTTGTATTTGAGCCCCGGTGCAGCATCGAGAAAACGCGCGACTTCCTCAGGGCTCAGGACGACCGGCAGCTTGCGTGGCTCGTGGACGAACTGGGTATGGTTCAAGATGTCGGCACGCCCAAGCGTGATTCTGAAAAAGAACCGCAGCGTCGAGACGCTTTGGTTGAGGGTCGGAACGCCCGCACCACCTGCCGCCAGATGAAGCTGATAGCGGCGCACGTCTTCGAAACTCGCGGTGTCGGGCGAGCGGCCAAGAAAGGCGGCGAAGTTCTTGACCCTCTGAAGGTAGTCATGTTGAGTCTTCGGCGCGAACTTGCGGATCGTCATGTCTTCGATCATGCGCTGCCGCAGCGGGCTTATGGCCTTGTCGGTCATGGGGGATGCTCCTGTCTGGATGAAGGTTGTCAACCCCTCATCTCAAGACAGGACGCCCCGGCGCGCTATCGTGTTGGCCGTGTCGCCCGCAGCAGGGCCCTACCGCGCGAGCGGTTTAGTCCTCTGGCCCAAAACGGACATGCCGAAGCAGTCGCCTCATGTCTGTTGTTGGGGGAAGAACAGACTCCATCACCGACGGTCTCGGTCTGGGCTAAGGCCGACGTCTATATCTGACTCAATTCGTGTGCCGGAGCGGGAAGCCGTCCATTTGATCGACCATAGGCAGGACACCGCGCCAGAGCCGCCCAGGGCGGCAACCGGCGTCATCACATCGGCTGAGCACCGTCTCATCGGTTTTTCAGGAATCTCTCTGTATGAGGCTCCAGCGCCGCCAGACAAGAGTTGAAGAGCTTCCAGCCTCAGAAGTTTGCAGTTCCAGCCTGGAGGATGCTCTCTGCGCCACGCACCTCCTCAGTCAAGTGTTGTCTGTAAATCTTC
>JBAUUA010000058.1:0-4258 GCA_049582465.1 Bradyrhizobium sp.
TGGAAGGAGAAATAGGGCGCGGGACCGTCCGGATAGAGGTGGGTGAAGCGGCAGGTGACCTCGCCCTTGACGCCGGTCGCTTCCTGAATCGCGCGCTCGGTTGCCGCCTTCACCTTGTCGTGGAAGCTTTCGAACCGGTCCCAGGTGATGGCGGTCTCGAAGGTGTCGTTGATCAGGCCCGCGGGCGTCAGGAACTCGCGCGCATAGGGCATGCGGATGAAGGCATTGCGCCAGATGCCCGCCGCGCCTTCGAGATGTGCTTCGCCCTTGGCGGCCTCCGGCGTGCCGCCATGATCGGCACAGCATTCCAGCGCGCGGGCCATCCAGGCGTCCGGCGCATGATCGCCGGATTCAAAGCCGAGCACCATGATGGCGACGCTGCCGTCGGCAGCACCCGTGTTGAAGGCCTCTTGCGGGTCGAGGATGCGGCAGTTCGATGGATAGAGCCCGGCTTGCGCGATGGCGCGCACGGCGCGCGCCGCGGCGAAGAAGCTGTGGAAGCGAATCGACGCGCCGGCCCGGAATCTCGGACGCGGCTGCAACCTCATCCAGGCGCGCGAGATCACGCCGAGCGTTCCTTCCGAGCCGATCAGCAGCCGGTCGGGGCTGGGTCCCGCGCCCGAGCCCGGCAGGCGGCGCGTTTCCAGGATGCCGCGCGGCGTCACCACGCGCAGGCTTTCGACGAAATCGTCAATGTGCGTATAAAGGCTGGCGAAATGGCCGCCCGACCGGGTCGCGATCCAGCCGCCGAGCGTCGAATACTCAAAGCTCTGCGGAAAATGCCGCAAGGTGACGCCATGCGGCTTGAGCTGGCTCTCCAGCGACGGACCATAGGCGCCGCCTTCGATCAGTGCGGCGCGCGAGGCCTGATCGACCTCGACCACTTGGCCGAGATGGCGCAGATCGAGCGTGACGGCGGCCTTGTAGCGAACGCCGTCGGCGCGCGGCTCGACGCCGCCGCAGACGCTGGAGCCGCCGCCGAACGGCGTCAGCGAGGCGCTGACACCGCCGGCCCAATCCATGACAGCGGAAATTTCGGCTTCGCTGCGGGGATAGGCGACGACGTCGGGCGCGCACCCGTAATCGCCGAGCATCGCGCGTACATAATCCGGGTAGGACTTGCCGTAGGCATGCGCGGCGCGGTCGTAGCGGTCGGTGGTGCAGAAGGCGGCGAGGGAAGCCGGCGGCGTTATCCGCGGCGCGCGCAGGCCGAGATCCTCCAGCCGCGACACCGCAATGGTTTCGAACTTGTCGCGGGAGAATTTCGCGCGGTAACGGCCGAGCACGAAGGCCTGCTCCGTCTCCGTCATGCCTTCGCCTTCGCGGCCCCAGCCATAATGCTTCAGCCTTGCGCCGGTCATGGCGGCCTCCTTGAGTTTCCGCTCCGAATTTTCTGGTTGGGCGCAGTCTCGCGCGGCCCGGCGCGCTCAGCAAGCCCCGGAAACAAAAACCCTCTGCCGGCGGCCCCTCGCGGGAAACAAAGCTTTCGCTGCCGGCCGAACATTGAAAGTTCCAACCATTGTTATGCAGGCGGGCCTTGCGAGATAAAGGCTGTCAGGAACGATGCCGGAATACTGCGATGCTGGCTGATAAATTCGATGCTTATGGCGAAGAATTGCCGGACGCTGCGCGCGGCAAGCGCGAAGCGCGCGGAGCCGCGTCCACGGCCCTCAGCCGCGTCGGTCAGTATGTGTTCTGGCTGCTGGTCGTGGTGATCGTTTCGGTCCGGATCCTGATGTATCCGGCGGCGCCGGCCTTTGAAGTCGGCAGCACGAGCGCGCCGAAACAGACCGTTACGCGCTAGCGGCTTGACCCAGCTTCTCGTCGGGAAACGCCGAACGATCGAGCAGCATTTTTTCGAAGGCGCGCGCCGCGGGCATCGCCACCCGGCCGGGTAGTTTCAGCTGCCACAGGGTGCGTTCGATTTTCAAATCGTCGAGATCCAGCACCTTCAGCCGGCCGAGTTGCACCAGGTCTTCCACCGCCACGACCGAGACGATCGAAATGCCGAGGCCGGCGGCGACGACCTGCTTGATCGCCGCGGTGCTGCCGATTTCGAGCGTGCGCAGCGGTTCGATGCCGTGAGCGGCCAGCGCCTGCGTCACGACCTCGCGCGACCCCGAGCCCGGCTCGCGCACGATCAGGACCTCGTTCTCGATCCGCTTGGGATCGATCGGCCCGGCCTCGCGCGCGAAGGCGTGGTCGGGCGCCGCGATCAGCTTCATGACGTCGGTGCGCCAGGGCTCGGAGATCAGGTTCTTGTCGTCGACCGGGCCTTCCACCAGCCCGACATCGAGGTCCTGCGCGACCATCTGTTCGGCGATGTCGCGGGTGTTGGCGCTGATCAGCTGCAACTCGACGCCCGGATAGGCCCGATGAAAGGCGCCCAGATAGCGGGGGATCATGTAGGTCGCAATCGTCGTGGAGGCGCCGATCCGCAGCGAGCCGTTGTGAAGCCCCCGCAGCGCGGACAGCTCTTCCTCGGCCGCGCGCTCGACCGCGAACAGCGCCTCGGCGCGTCGCGACAGCGCGAGCCCTTCCGGGGTCGGCACCACGCCCTTGGGGGTTCGGTTGAGCAACCGGCAGCCGACCTGAAGCTCGAAGTCCCGCACGCCCTTGGAGATCGCGGGCTGGCTGATATTGAGGATCTCGGCGGCCTTCGAAAAGCTTCCGCTGCGAACCACGGCCGCGAACATGCGCAGCAGATGGAGGTTGAGGGACATAACCTCTTTCTATCGGGCTATATTGAAATGATATTTTCCATTTCCGCCGGTCTAGCGCATAATTTCCTCTCTTTGAAGGATTTCGCGTGCCGGATCGGGTCGATTCCCCTGACAATGCCGTACCTTCCAGCAGGCTGATCGCGAAAGCGGTTCCCCTGAGCTGGGGAATCGCGCTGTGCGGCCTCGTCACGCTTGCCGCGGTGACGGTGCAGGCCGTTGAAGAGCGCCTGATCGGCCATCCCTATGTCGAAGCCATCGTCATCGCGATTCTGCTGGGGATCGCGATCCGCGCGATCTGGGAGCCCGATCGCCGCTGGCTGATGGGGATCGCCTTCTCCGCAAAACAGTTGCTGGAAGTGGCGGTTGCGCTGCTGGGCGCCTCGCTGACATTCGCTGCGATCGCGGCGTCGGGCATGGTCCTGCTGGGCGCGATCGTGACGATCGTCATTCTCGCGCTCGGAGCCAGCTTCGGCATCAGCCGGGCGCTCGGTTTGCCGGTCCGGCTGTCGATCCTGATCGCCTGCGGAAACTCGATCTGCGGCAATTCGGCGATAGCCGCGGTGGCGCCGGTGATCGGCGCGAGCTCCGACGACATCATCTCCTCGATATCCTTCACCGCGGTGCTCGGCGTCATCGTGGTGCTGGGACTGCCGCTTCTGATCCCGCTGATGCATCTGTCGGAAACCCAATATGGCGTGCTGGCCGGCATGACCGTCTATGCGGTGCCGCAGGTGCTGGCCGCCACGGTGCCGGCGGGCCTCGTCAGCACGCAGATCGGCACCCTGGTGAAACTGGTCAGGGTGATGATGCTCGGCCCGGTCGTCGCCTGCATCGCGGTGTCCGCGAAAGGCCTGCGTGCCGATCGGTCGGCGGCAGGCGCCTCGAAGACCAAGGGCATCTTCACCACCGTGCCGTGGTTCATCGTCGCCTTCTTCGTCCTGGCTGCGCTGCGTTCGCTGTCGCTGATGCCTGTGGCCGCGGTTTTCCCGCTGCAGAAGGCGGCGAGCATTCTGACCATCATGTCGATGGCGGCGCTGGGGCTTGGCGTCGACCTGCGCGTGATCGGGCGCGTCGGCGGCAAGGTCACCGCAGCGGTGACGCTGTCGCTGCTGTTTCTGCTGGCGCTCAGCCTTGGCTTCGTCTGCTACGGTGCGCTGGCGTGACAGCCGGTGCAGACTTGGCGATCGGCGTTTGAGCCGGCGCCTTTGACCGCCAGGCGTGAGCGACGGGGTTCGAAGCCGACCCCGGCGGGCATCAGATCACATCGGCGAGCGACTGGCCGTGGAGGTCGATGCTCAGGCCGTCGAGTGCCAGATCGTTCAGCTCGCCGCCCATCGCCTTGATGCTTTCCTCGCGGATCAGCGACATCAATCCACGGCGCAACCCGAGAAACTCCGACGACATCATCATCGACTGGTGCCGCGGCCGCTCGAGCGGAATGGTGATCTCGGCCTTGATGGTCCCGGGCCGCGCGGTCATGCAATAAACCCGGTCGGACAGGAAGATTGCCTCGTCGATGTCGTGGGTCACGAACA
>JBAUUA010000059.1:0-2365 GCA_049582465.1 Bradyrhizobium sp.
GAATCCCATGATGGAAGGGCCCTGGTGCCGATTCCGAAGAGAAGCACGAGCCCGCGAGCGACATCGACATTGCAGTGGTGGATAGTCTGAAAGTGCTTGACCCCAAACGGCCGATTAGAGAAGCGGAAATCGTTCCGGACCAGGCCGGGGTTCAGAAATAACCCAACTCGGACATCAGGCCCGGCCGGCAATCGAGATCGACTCCTATTGACCCGGTACGGGCGGCGTCGCGGACGGGGCTTCAGGACAGTCCGCGGCGTGCTCCCGGACCTTGGTCCAGGTCTCGCCCCCGCACAGGAATCCCATCACGCATCCCTCTACGAGCAGGCTTGTCGACGACAGCAATTTCACCTTGGCGCTGTAGGTTTTTCCATTGTCCGCGTTGTAGATGCGGCCAGCCCATGAATCCGGGCCGGTCGACTGCATGCCTTTCAGAATCGACAGCCCCAGCGTCGGGCGATGGCGCTTCGATGGGTCCGGATTTTGGTCGTCGAGCCCATGCACGCGCTCCCATGCGATGGTGCCGCGAAGGCGATGACCGCACGCGTGGATCGCGATCCGCGCACTCTTGTCGGCGACGAGCCATTCGCCCGTCGCCGAGGCTGACTGCGCCGGCACGGCGGTTACGGCGAACAGGATTGCAGACAGCCAGGGTAGCCATTTCATCTCGAGGGGTCTCCGTCGAAGGTGGGCAGTTGTGCTGGTCCGGACCGGCGTTGGTCGGGAGCGCGAGGTGCCGTGCAGGGCACCGCGATGGTGAGGTCGCGCGGCTCGTGGAGAGATCGCGACTCAAGATCTAGCGCCCCGAACTTACACGAGGCTTGCGTGGCAGCATGCTCGAAGAGCTTCCGTAAAATTACGGCAACTTGATCCTGATCAATTACTCAGGTTAAGCCATGAGACACCAAGGAGCTGCCCTAGCGCCGAGCAGTCGGCGCAAGGGCAGGCCAAGGGTTTGGCGAAGGGTTTGCTTTGCAAGAATGGCGTGATCGCCGTTACCGAAATCGCCGAGTGCATCACGGACCCAAAGCATAGCCGCTGCGCGGCCACTAACCGCCGCGCGCGACGATTGCGCGACACGAAGGGTGCAGCCGCTGGACGGGAGGCCACTCATGCGTATCCTGGCTGGGATGTTTGGTACCATCGTTCTCGTTGGCGGCGCGAATGCGCAAATCATCAAAGACCCGCCGTGGAACCCCGACCACATCAGTCGTCTTCCCGCGGAGGTTCGCCATGCGGTCCTGGCGATGTGTCCTTCGACGCCCGATGCCGGCCACTATTTCGCGACCTACTCTCGAGACCAGATCAATACCTGCACTTTGAACATTTCCATTGTGAAAATGCCCGCAGCAGCCTCTGCAACGGCACACAGTGCCTGCATCAGGTCTACAAGTTGACCGCCGGGCACTACCACCTGGCAAAGAGCTTTTACGTATCAAGGAATGATTGAAGGTCGCCGAAATAGGCGAGATCCCTCAGTCGACCAATCGACTCCATTTCACACGGTTTCTTGTCAGTCGGAGCACCGACTCCATTCCGACGGAAAGCTATCCGTTGGCATGGTGTCGGCTGCGCCATTTTCGAACCGCAATGGAGCAGGTCACAACGAGCCGGATCCGCCCGCCACGATCCGCTCATTCAGTTTCTGATCGACGATCTCGACCGTGCGGTCGATCTCGGCATTCCCCATGCCGAGCTGATGCGAGATCAGTTTTACCAGCAGGTCGACCCGCTCGATGAAAGGTGCGCCGTTGGCCACTGCGCGGGCCGCCGATGACGGCTTGAGAAGGCTTTGCGCCGCTTTGGCGTATTTCTCGAAAGGAACCTGATCCGCCGGGTCGGCGCCCAGCCGCCGGGCGATGGCGTCGACGTGGTCGTAGATCGACTGCGAGAGCTTCAGATCGCTGTGCACGGCGTCGCGGATCGACTGCGGCTCGTGCTGCGTGATGCAGCGGTAATTCCCGGTCAGCAGCATCGACCATTTGGCCAGCGGGACGAACAGCGAATCGAACACCTTGAGCTTCACCGGAACGTCATGGCCGTCCAGCGTCACCGCGTCGATATCAGCTTCCAGCTCCCGGAGCACCTTGTTGTGTTGCTCATCGGCGAAGATCGACGCCTTGAAGTTCGTCTGCAGGCCGACATGAAGCACGTTCGCCGCCTCTTCCGGCGGGCGGAACGCCTGCGGATCGGGCGAGCACAGCGTCACCAGCCCCGGCTTGAAGCGTTCCCATACCTGCGCATTGGTATAGGCCTCCTCGAGATCCATCTCCGCCAGCGCCGGGATCCGCTTGAGATAAGGCAAAGGCGGCATGTTCATGATCGACAGACACGGCAGCTTCGCCTCGGCGATTTTGACCATGAG
>JBAUUA010000060.1:0-8827 GCA_049582465.1 Bradyrhizobium sp.
GCGACGATAAACCAGGCGGCCAGCCCGCCGAGCAGGGCGATCCGGTAATCGACCCGACCTGCCGCGAAATAGCAGACCGCGAGAAAGGCCAGGTAGGCCGGTATCGTCTTGGCGCCGGCGAGGCAGGCTTCCCGGAACCCGGCATCGTCGCCCTTGGCGCCGACGATCAACAGCGCGATCAGGGCAAAGGTTGGAAACAGCGGCAGAATGCCGGGCAGCGTATTGCCGCGCCTGGACAGGAAGACGATCGCCGCCGTCACGAGGCCGCCGGCAATGCCCTTCCAGACCATGTCCATTTGGGCAGGCTCCGCAGCGATCAGGACCGCGCGCTATTCGGCCGCCAGCGACTTTTTCCGGAGCGGCAGGCCGAGCTGTTCCCAGACCTGCAGCAGCGCTTCGGCAAGCTGATCGATCAGCGCGTCGTCGTGATAGGGCGACGGCGTGACGCGCAGCCGTTCGGTGCCTTTGGCTACCGTCGGATAGTTGATCGGCTGGATGTAGATGCTGTGCTCTTCCAGCAGGATGTCGCAGGCGCGCTTGCAGGCTTCCGGGTCGCCGACGAACAGCGGC
The DNA here is from genome assembly GCA_049582465.1 of Bradyrhizobium sp. Lineage (GTDB taxonomy): Bacteria > Pseudomonadota > Alphaproteobacteria > Rhizobiales > Xanthobacteraceae > Bradyrhizobium. The sequence continues at coordinate 571 of JBAUUA010000060.1, forward strand.
ACGATATGGGTGTCGCTCGACATCACAGGCAGACCGGCGGCGGTCAGGATCGCCTTGAGGCGGGCGGCGCGGTCCTGATGCCGCTCGCGCTCCCAGCTCGAGGTCTTCAGGTGCCGGATCGCGGCGGTGGCCGCCGAACAGATCGCCGGCGGCAGCGCGGTGGTGAAGATGAAGCCGGGCGCGTAGGAACGCACCGCGTCGATGATGTCGGAACTTGCGGCGATATAGCCGCCGAGGCAGCCGAACGCCTTGGCGAGCGTGCCTTCGAGGACATCGATCCGGTGCATGACGCCGTCACGTTCGGCAATGCCGCCGCCGCGCGGACCGTACATGCCTACCGCATGAACCTCGTCGACATAGGTCATCGCGCCATAGCGCTCGGCGAGATCGCAGATCTTCGCCAAAGGCGCGACGTCGCCGTCCATGGAATAGAGGCTCTCGCAGGCGATCAGCTTCGGCCGGTCGGGACCGGCGGCGCGCAGCAGCTCTTCCAGATGCGCCGTGTCGTTGTGACGGAACACCTGGCGCTCGCAGCCGGACTGGCGGATGCCTTCGATCATCGAATTGTGGTTGAGCTCGTCCGACAGGATCAGGCAATTCGGAATCAGCTTGGCGATGGTCGCGATGCCGGTCTGGTTCGAGACGTAGCCGGAGGTGAACAACAGTGCGGCTTGCTTGCCGTGCAGGTCGGCCAGTTCAGCCTCCAGCTGCACCAGCGGATGGTGGGTGCCGGCGATGTTGCGGGTACCGCCGGCGCCGGTGCCCACGCGGGTGGCGGTTTCCACCATGGCCCCGACCACTTTCGGGTGCTGGCCCATGCCGAGATAGTCGTTGGAGCACCAGATCACGACGTTGCGCGCGCCCTTCGGCGAGTGCCACACCGCGTGCGGAAACCGGCCGGCGATGCGCTCGAGATCGGCGAAAACCCGGTAGCGCCGCTCGTCATGCAGGCGGTTGAGGGCGGCACTGAAGAACTGGCTGTAATCCATCGCAAAACTGCCTGTCAGGGAAGTTGGGGCCGGGACGGCCTGGTCTTTAAGGAGATGCCTTTTTAGAGCGTTTCCAGGTTTGCTGTCGAGCCGAATCGGGGCGGCAACAGACTCAATGTGTGCGGGGCCGGGTTGCTTCGCACGCGGACCGGAGCTTGATCCTGATCAATACGCCGTGACGCTCCGGCGCGAGGCGTGCATTTTGAAAAGAATGCGAGGAGCGGGATTTACGTGGTCCTGAAATGCAGCACGCCGTCGGCTTCCTCGGCGGTCAGGCGCCCTTCGACCAGCATATAATTGACATGCGCGATCAATTCGCCGGCGGCGAAGCCCATCTGGTGCACGTCGAGCACGTGCTTGTGGAACACCACCGGCACCAGTTCCTTGGACGTTTTCGCAGTTTCCCGGCAGGCCTCGGCGATCAGCCGGCAGCGGTCCTCGTGATGGTCGGCCAGTTGCTTGATGCGGGTCTTCAGACCGTAGAACGGCACGCCGTGGCCGGGCAGCACCATGACGTCATAGGGCAGCGTCGTGGTCAGGCTCGCCAGCGAGGCCAGATACTCGCCGAGCGAGTTCTGGTCGGGCTCCACCGCCCAGACGCTGACATTGGGCGAGATCTTGCTCAGCACCTGATCGGCCGACAGGAACAGTTTGTCGGCCGCGCAATACAGCATCACCTGGTCCAGCGCATGGCCGCCGCCGGTGATGACCTTGAAGCGGCGCGTGCCGATGGAAATCTCGTCGCCGTGCGAGATGCGGCGATAGGAAGGCGGCAGGATCGAAACCCGCTTGAGGTAGTCCTGGCCGCGGCCGAGCAATTTGTCGGTCAGGCTCTCGTCCATGCCGTGACGGCGGAAGAACAGCCGCTGCGCCATCTTGCGCTCTTCGGTGCCGCGGTTCTGGTGATAGACCGACTGCAAATATTCCACCTGCGACATATAAAGCGCGCAGTTGAAACGCTCGACGATCCACCCCGCCAGACCGACATGGTCGGGATGCGAATGCGTCACGATCAGGCGGGTAACCTTGACGTGGCTGAGCGGGCCCTCGAACAACGTGGTCCAGGCCGCGATCGATTCCTCGTTGCCGAATCCGGAATCCACCATCGCCCAGCCGTCGCCGTCGGCGAGCAGATAGATGTTCACATGGTTGAGGCGGAACGGCAGCTTGAGCCGGACCCACAATACCCCCGGCATCACCTCGACGACCTGATCCTCGCCGGGATGATTTTCCCAGGGGTAGCGTAGCGCCTCGGCGGAGGATTGAACCGTGTCTGTTTTGGAATGCATGGGTTTCGCGTCGCAATGATCTCATCTGGAGCGCGATCGGACGCAAAACCGGATACCACTTTTGCTGATCGCGCTCTACCGGCTTAGCCGCACAGGGGGCGCTGCGCCAGCCGAAAAAACGGATGCGGGTTTGGGCAAAACACATGGGTGCCGAATTGGGCCGTCATTCCGGGGCTATGCGAAGCATAGAGCCCGGAATTTCGCGATTCCGGGCCTGGTGCTGGCGCACCATCCCGGAATGACCCGGTCCGACAATTCGCTGTTACGCCGCCCGGATGTTGGACAGGAAGGCGTCGATTTCCGCGCGCAGCACGTCGGCCTCGCGGCGCAGCGCATCGGAGGCGCTCAACACCTCGCCGGCAGCCGATCCGGCTTCGGCGGAAGCGGTGGAAACGCCGACGATGTTGCTGGAAACCTCCGACGTGCCGCCGGCGGCGTGCTGGATGTTGCGGGCGATCTCGCGCGTCGCCGCGCCCTGCTCTTCGACCGCTGCCGCGATCGCGGTGGTCACTTCGTTGATCTCGCTGATGGTGCTGGTGATGCTCCGGATCGCGCCGACCGCCGATGTCGTCACCTGCTGCATATTGGCGATCTGCGAACGGATTTCGTCGGTGGCCTTGGCGGTCTGGTTGGCAAGGCTCTTCACCTCGGAGGCGACCACCGCGAAGCCGCGGCCGGCGTCGCCGGCGCGCGCGGCTTCGATGGTGGCGTTGAGCGCCAGCAGGTTGGTCTGCGAGGCGATCGTCTGAATCAGGTCGACCACGACGCTGATGCGCCCGGCGTTTTCGGCCAGGCCCTGCATGGTGGCGTCGGTCGCGCCGGCCTCATCGACGGCCTTGCGGGCGATCTCCGCCGAAGAGACCACCTGGCGGCCGATTTCCGCGATCGAGGACGACAATTCCTCGGTGCCCGAGGACACGGTCTGGACGTTGACGGAAGTTTCCTCGGCGGCGGAGGCCACCGCGCTCACCAGCGCGCTGGATTGATCGGCGGTCGCCGACATGCTTTGCGCCGTGGTCTGCATGGAATTGGCCGACGTCTGCAGGCTGTCCAGCGCGGCGCGGACGGTGGTTTCGAATTCGATGATCCGGGCTTCCATGCGGGAGGCGCGTTCGGCCTTGCCGATCCGGTCCTTGTCCTGATCGGCAGAGAGCGCGCGGGCCTCGATCATGCTTTCGCGGAACACCTCCAGCGAATTCGCCATCGCGGCGATCTCGTCGTGCTGGTGCGAGCGGTAGACTTCCGATTCGAGGTCGCCGTCGGACAGAAGCTGCATCGACCGCTGCAGCGCGCGGATCCGGCGCAGGATGTTGCGGCCGACATAGAGCCAGACGAACAGCACCGATCCGACCAGGGTGAGAGCGCCGAGCGCCAGCATCACGATGGTCGCATATGAAATCTCGCGGCGCGCCTGCCCGGTGGAGGCGTTGGTCTCGCTCTGCACGCCGTCGACGAGCTGCTGCACGCTTATGCCGAGACCGACGTTCAGCTTGCGGGTTTCGTCGAGGATGGTCTGGCCGTAATCGTTGGCGTCGAGCTCCCTCTGGCGGAGCTTGAAGACGCCGGCCTTGCCCTCGCCCAGCACCAGCAGTTTCAGTGCGGCGTCGCCGAGCCCCCTGGTGCCGACGTTCTTGGGCAGGAGTTCGAGGTTCGATTTGACGCGCGCCTGCGCTTCCTTGAATTCCTTCTCGATCGCGTCCAGCGTGTCGCTGGAGTTGGCCGAAAGTGCCGCGATCATCTGTGAGGCCGCCAGATTGCCGCTGGCAAAGACATTGCCGAGCTGGTCGACGGTCCGGGCGGCCTCGGCCGCGTCATCGGAAGAAAGATTGGCCGATTGCAGGATGGCGTTGATCTGGGACTGGGCGTCCATCATCGCTGGCGACGCGGCGGCAACGAAGGCGCCTTGCGTGCTGCGCAGCGCGTCGTATTGCTTCTCGTGCTGGGCCGCGATGCCGAGCCGTTCCTTTGCCGCCGAGCCGAGGCTCTGGATGGTGTCGTCGATGTTCTTGACGGTCTCGTTGAGCGCCGCGACCACGCTCTTGTCGGCGCCGAGCTTGATGATTTCGTCGAGTTTCTGCAGCGTGACCTTTTGGGTCTCCTTCATCTTCTTGGAGCGTTCGTTCAGCACGTCCTCGCTTTCGGAGGCGAGCAGCGCCGGTCCCTGGCTGGCAAGGCTCGCGCTCTGGGCGGAAAGCTGCAGGCTGGCAGCCAGGCGCGGGATGTCCTGGCCGCTCAGATCGACCATGCGCCCGCCGAGATGACCGAGCACCAGGGCTGCGCCGGCGCTGATGACGAGGGCCATGCCCGCGATGACGGCGAAGGCGGCGAACAGGCTGCCCCTGATGCCCCACTGCGGCCGCAAAAACCCAAAGAACCTACCGAGCTTGCCGATCGCAAATCGCCGCGCCATGCCGTTCTCCGCCCGCTGAATGGGATTGATCGTTTGGGCGGCAGTATCGCGTTACCAGGTTAATAAAATTGGGAACTTTCGGGCTGAATGCGCGAGTTCTGCGCAATAAAACAACAATATTTGCTTAAGGCTTCCTTTCGATTGAATGACCTCGACCGGTCTCCTTCGTTCGAAAACGCTTTTGCCAAAAACAAAAAGGCCGGCGCGAGGCCGGCCTTTCCGAAATTGCGATCCGGTTTAAGGATCAATACCTGGCAGCCACCGGGCCACCCCAGTTGAAGCGATAGTTCAGGCCGGCCTTAACCGTATGCTCGTCGTCGCGGAAGCTCGTACCCACGATGACAGGGGGACCTGCCGTGAAGGTCGTGCTGCCGAAATTGTAGTACTGGTATTCGATCTTGGCGGACCAGCTCGGGGCGAACATGTATTCGAGGCCGGCGCCAACGGTGTAGCCGTCACGATGGTTGCCGTTGGTGGAAAAGCCCACCGGAGCGCCATTGGTCGTGACGTTCAGGTTGTTGCCGTCCTTCCAGGCATAACCGCCCTTGGCGTAAAGCAGCGCCGGGCCCCAGGTGTAGCCAAGCCGGCCGGTGACCGATCCAAGCTGATCGTTGTTGGAGGTGACCAGCACGCCGCCCGGGAAGAGCCGGCCGTTGTTGTTGCTGGAGAGCCAGCTGTACTGGGCTTCGATACCGAGCACCCAGCTCGGCGCGAACTGATAATCAAAACCGCCCTGCACGCCGCCGAGGAAACGGCCGTCGTTGCCGGACAGGCTGTTGTCGCCGGCGAACGCGCCGCCGACGTGACCGCCGATATAGAAGCCGGTCCAGTTGTAGATCGGCGCGGCATAGACCGGAGCCTTGGTGTAGGCGGGACGAGCGCCGAGATCGGCTGCGAGTGCTGGCACGGTCGCGCCGAGGGCGACGAGGGCCACAGTACCGAGTAGAAACTTTTTCATTGGTCTTGTTCTCCGAGAGTCATTTTCGAGAGGCGCCGAGTCGGCTCCATCCATGGCGCGCACTTAGCCAGCTTTTGAATAAATTGCTGTCACCGTGCGGCCACAGTCAGCAAGTTCCCAACCTGCTGGTGGAACTCGTTTTTTCGGTGCTTAATGAGGCCTTAATCAGACCTGAAAGAAGCCTTAATTTTTGAGGCTTCGCTCACGACGCCGTGATCTATCGTGATCGAATCAGCGCTGCATCTGCATCAGCTGATCCATCGGCATCATGTTGTGATTGAGGTTCGCCATGATCCAGAGCGAGCCGCCGATCACGAGCAGGACGATCAGCACACCGAAAGCCAGCGCCAGCACGTTGTTGGCGTTGTCGGCGCCGGTGGTGATGTGCAGGAAGAACACCAGGTGCACGCCCATCTGCGCGATCGCCAGCACCACCAGCGCCACTGGAATGCTCGGCTGCCAGACCAGATCGGTGCCGGCGACGAAGAATGAGGTCGCCGTCAGCAGGATGGCGAGCCCGAGGCCGGCCAGATAGCCCAGCACGCGCTCGCCGATGCCGCCTTCGAGGTGCTCATCGCCCGGCGCGATGTCGATGTTGTGATCGATGCCTTCGTGTCCGTTCGTCATACGGCGCTCCCGAGCAGATAAACCACGGTGAACACGGCGATCCAGATGATGTCGAGCGCGTGCCAGAACAGTGCGAAGCACAGCAGGCGGCGCTGGATATCGGCCCGGAATCCCTTGGCGTAGACCTGTGCCATCATCGTCAACAGCCAGAGAATGCCCGCCGAGACGTGCAGTCCGTGGCAGCCGACCAGCGTGAAGAAGGCCGACAGGAACGCGCTGCGCGTCGGCCCGGCGCCGCGGGCGACGAGGCTCGCGAACTCCCTGGCTTCGATGGCGAGAAAGGCGAGCCCGAAGACGCAGGTGACTGCCATCGCGATCTGGAACCAGCGCGTATTGCGGGCGTCGGCCGCGATCGTGGCAAGCCCGCAGGTAAAGCTCGACGCCAGCAGAAATCCGGTCTCGATCGCGACGTTGGGCAGATCGAACAGCTGGGCCCCGCTCGGCCCGCCCGCCGTCTGCCCGAGCAGCACGGCGTAGGTGGCGAAGAAGGCCGAGAACATCACCATGTCGCTGAGGATGAAGATCCAGAAGCCGTAGGCGGTGACGATGCGCTTGGAGGCGGGACCGGCATGCACGGCGGCCCGCAAATGATGCGGGTCGCTCTCGGCGTATGTCATGGTCGCGTCGGTCATCTACGCACTCCCTGCGGTAGCGAGAAGGGCGCGCCGCTCCGCCAGATTGGCGCGGTCGATGCGCGCGACTTCCGCGGCGGGGATGACGTATTCGTCATGGTCGCGCCAGGCGAACGCCACGAAGGTCGCGAACGCGCCGACCAGCCCGGCTGCGACCATCCACCAGATGTGCCAGATCAGCGCGAAGCCCATGATGGTGGCGAAGAACGCGCAAACGAATCCGGTCGGCGAATTGCGCGGCATTTCGATGTCCCGGTAGGCCGGCTCGTTCTTCTCGATGTCCTGCTTCTGCGCCTGCAATTTCATCGTCCAATACGCATCCTCGCTGCGGACCTCGGGCGGGATGGCGAAATTGAACACCGGCGGCGGCGAGGCGGTGGCCCATTCCAGCGATCGCCCGTTCCAGGGATCGCCGGTGCGGTCGCGCAATTCCTCGCGGTGGCGGATACTGACGACGAGCTGCACGATCTGAAAGATAATCCCGATCAGGATCAGCACGGCGCCGAACGCGGCGAGGATCAGCCAGGGCCGCCATTCCGGCACGTCGTAATGCTGCATGCGCCTCGTCATGCCGAGCATGCCGACCGCGTAGAGCGGCATGAAGGCGACGTAAAAACCGATCAGCCAGAACCAGAACGCAGCCTTGCCGTAACCCTCATGCAGCCGGAAGCCGAACGCCTTCGGGAACCAGTAGGTGTAGCCGGCGAAGGCGCCGAACAGCACGCCGCCGATGATCACGTTGTGGAAATGCGCGACCAGGAACAGGCTGTTGTGCAGCAGGAAGTCGGCCGGCGGCACGGCGACCAATACGCCGGTCAAACCGCCGATGATGAATGTCACCATGAACCCGAGCGACCACAGCATCGGCGTCGTGAAGCGGACACGCCCGCCATACATCGTGAACAGCCAGTTGTAGATCTTCACGCCGGTCGGCACCGCGATGATCATGCTGGCGATGCCGAAGATGGCGTTGACGTTGGGTCCGGCGCCCATGGTGAAGAAGTGATGCAGCCACACCATGAACGAGATGACGCCGATCGCCATCGTGGCCAGCACCATCGAGCGATAGCCGAACAGCGGCTTGCCGGAGAAGGTCGAGACTACTTCCGAGAACACGCCGAACGCCGGCAGGACGAGGATGTAGACCTCCGGATGGCCCCAGGCCCAGATCAGGTTCATGAACATCATCATGTTGCCGCCGGCCTCGTTGGTGAAGAAATGGAAGCCGAAATAGCGGTCGAGGATCAGCATCGCGAGCGTCGCGGTCAGGATCGGAAACGCGGCGACGATCAACAGAGTCGAAGCCAGCGTGGTCCAGCAGAACATCGGCATGCGCAGAAGCTCCATGCCCC
>JBAUUA010000061.1:0-1732 GCA_049582465.1 Bradyrhizobium sp.
CTCAACTGTCGTCCTCCGCGAAAGCGGGGGACCCAGTACGCCGCGGCCTCACGGTGAATCACCAACGTCTCTGGAATACTGGATCGCCCGCCGGGGCCTGTCATCGGGCGCGCATGCGCGCGACCCGTTGGCTCGCAATGACAGCCACCCGTCAAGCCCGACAATGACAACTCTTTGCCTACAGCAAATCCCCGCCCGCCGCCGAGGCCGTGGTGCCGTGCTCGCGGAACGCCTTGATGACGTTGCGGCCGACCTTCCATCGGTGCACCTCGTCGGGACCGTCGACCAGCCGCTGCGAACGCACCTGCGTGTACCATTTGGCCAGCACGGTATCCTGGCTGAAGCCGAGCGCGCCGTGCAGCTGGATCGCGGTGTCGATCACGTGATGCACCATATGGGCGAGATACACCTTTGCGATGGAGTTTTCCTGGGTCAGGTCCATGCCCTTTTCCGCCTTGTAGGCGATGTGCAAAAGCATCAGCCGCCCGATATAGAGCTGGCTGGCGCATTCGGCGAGCATGAACTGCACCGCCTGGCGATCGGCGAGCAGCACGCCGAAGGTCGAGCGTTTTGTGATGTGCGCGACCGCCATGTCGAGCGCGCGCTGGGCCTTGGCGATGTTGTGCATGCCGTGGCGCAGCCGGCCATAGGCGAGGCGGTGCTGGCCCATGTTGAAGCCGTTGCCCTCGCCGCCGAGCAGGTTGTCGGCCGGCACTTTGAGATCCTTGATTTCGATCTCGGAATGGCCGCCGTGAATCACGTCGGCATGCGGGCCCTCGATCGCCATGTTCTTGATGTTGCGCTTGATCCGGTAGCCGGGGTTCGGCAGTTCGACGATGAAGGTGGAATATTGCTTGTGGCGTGGCGCGTTCGGATCGGTCCTGGCCATAACCAGCGCGATGTCGGCGACGCTCGCCGAAGACGAGAACCATTTCTCGCCGTTGAGGATGTAGTTCTCGTTGCCGTCCTTCACGGCCGATGTCTGCATGTCCGTGGCGTCGGCGCCGGCGGCTTTCTCCGTCATCGAGAAGCAGATGCGCTTCTCGCCGTTCAACAGCGGCTTGAGGAATGTTTCCTTCTGATAGTCCGAGCCGTGCGCGAGGATCGTCATCATCGACGCATCGTCGGGCCCCTGCGTGTTCATCGAGAGCGCGCCCAGCATGCTCTCGCCGAGCTCCATCTGCACCAGCGCATTGGCAAGCGGCCCCAGTCCCATGCCGCCATATTCCTTCGGCACGAACGGGCACCACAGCCCCTGCGCGCGCGCCTTCGTCCGCAGTTTGCCGAGCACCTCGTCGAGCGGCTTCGAATCCAGCTCCTTCTCGGCCGGGATGCATTCCTCCTGCACCCATTTGCGGACTTTTTCGCGGATCGCCCTGGCCTCGGCCGGAATCTCGAAATCGATCGACATGGCATTTCCCCGTTCTGGTTTATTGTTGGTTGGACTTGCCGGATGGCATATATCCGGGACGCGCCAGCGGCAACGACAAACAAAGTTTGAAGCAAGCGCCGTCGCCGCCGCGAAGGAGTGCCCGCTAAATGTCCGATCTCGCCGATCTGTTTCCCGGCTTTTCCTCCGAATGGATCGACACCCAGTCAGGCCGCATCTTCGCGCGCGTCGGCGGCAACGGGCCGCCGCTGTTGCTGCTGCACGGCTTTTCCGAAACCCATGTGATGTGGCACCGCGTCGCGCCGCAGCTTAGCGATAAATTCACGCTGATCATCGCCGATC
>JBAUUA010000062.1:0-3670 GCA_049582465.1 Bradyrhizobium sp.
GCTGGAGACCGTGCGCGCCTCGCGCGCCGCGGTCGATCAGCGCCGCGGCCGCGCCGGCCGCACCGAGCCCGGCGTGTGCTACCGGCTGTGGGACGAACCGCAGACCGCCTCGCTCGCCGCCTATACCCAGCCGGAAATCCTGAGCGCCGATCTGTCCTCGCTGGTGCTGGATCTGGCGCAATGGGGCGTCAGCGATCCCGCGACGCTGGCGTTTCTCGACCCCCCGCCGGCGCCCGCATGGAAGGAAGCGAAAAGCCTGTTGCTTGAACTCGGCGCGCTCGATGCCGACGGCCGGATCACGGAAGAAGGCAAGAGGTTGCGCGCGCTGGCGCTGCCGCCGCGGCTGGCGCGGATGATCGTGGATTCGCAGGTCCTGGGCGCGGGCGAGGAGGCCGCTGAAATCGCCGCCGTGCTCACCGAGCGCGGGCTCGGCGGCGACAGCGTCGATCTCGATGTAAGACTCGACCAGTTCCGCCGCGACCGCTCGCAACGTGCCGGCAGCGCGCGCAGCCTGGCGCAACGTTGGGCCTCCCAGGTGGCGGCCTCCGCGGGCAAGCCGGGCGGGGATAGTTCGCCCTCCACCGGCGTGATGCTCGCCTTCGCCTTTCCCGATCGCGTCGCGCGCAACCGGGGCAATGGCAGTTTTGTGCTGGCCAACGGGCGCGGCGCCGCGGTGGATCAGGCCTCGGCGCTGGCGCGCACGCCCTATATCGCGGTGGCGGAATTGACCGGCACCGCGGCGAGTGGGCGCATCCTGCTGGCGGCGCCGATCACGCAGGCCGAGATCGAAGCGCGCTTCGCCGATCACATCGAGACCGCGGACGAGATTTCATTCGATCGCGGCGCGTTTGCGTTGCGCGCACGGCGCAGGAAGACGCTGCACGCGATCACGCTGTCGGAAGCGCCATTGGCGCTGCAGCCCTCGGCCGAGACCGCGCGGGTGCTGGCCGATGGCCTGATCTTGGTCGGGCTCGACAGATTGCCGTGGTCGAAACCCGCAAAACAATGGCGCGACCGCGTGATGTTCCTGCGCAAGGCCGAGGGCGAGCCTTGGCCCGATTTGAGTGACGACGCGCTGGCGGCGCAGCGCGAGGCGTGGCTGGTGCCCGCGCTGTACGACAAGACCGCGCTGAAGGAATTTTCGGCCGGCGATCTGTCGGAAGCGCTGATGACGCTGCTACCCTGGGAATTGCGTGCACGGCTCGAGCGCGAAGCGCCGACCCATTTTGAGGCGCCCACCGGCACGCAGCTTGCGATCGATTACGAGGCCGAGCAGGGCCCCACTATCGCGGTCCGCCTGCAGGAATTGTTCGGGCTCAACACCCACCCCTCGATCGCGAATGGCAAAATCCCGCTGGTGCTGGAACTGCTGTCGCCGGCGCATCGGCCGGTGCAGGTCACCCGCGACCTGCCGGGTTTTTGGCGCGGCAGCTATGCCGCCGTGCGATCCGATCTGCGCGGGCGCTATCCCCGACACCCCTGGCCGGAAGATCCCGCGAGCGCGATGCCGACCCGGCGGGTGAAGCTGCGGGGAACGTGAGGGCTCTTTCGCCCTCGCCCCGCTCTTGCGGGGCGAGGGTCGGGGTGAGGGGTTGCTTCCGCAAACTCTGAAGCAGATGGACGCGCGGAGACTCCCCCTCACCCGGATTCTCGCTGGCGCGAGAATCCGACCTCTCCCCGCAAGCGGGGCGAGGTGAGAAGCCCGTTAACGTTTCGCTCATCCTTTTCGTCAAAATGGCACCCTTCGCGGCCCGCGACCGGTCGCGGTTTGGCGGCCGGCGTGGTGATATCTCGGGTCTGATCGGATGTGGCGTAATGCGTAACCTGATGATCTTTGCCGCCTTGATGGTCGTCCTCGGCACCGCGATGGCGCAGATGGCGGACAAGATGACACCGGCGTCGCCCGCGCTCGCCAACGCCAGCGTGCGAACGGCTTCCGCCGAGACCGTCGGCCAGGCCGGAACCCGCAGCCTGATTATTCCCCGCGATCCCAGAGGCCATTTCCTCACGGAAGGGCGGATCGACGGTCAGCGCATCGGCTTCATGGTCGATACCGGCGCTTCCGTGGTGGCCCTGAACGAGACCTCCGCGGCGCGGTTCGGGCTGCGCCCCTCGCGCGGCGACTACAATGCCAACGTCACTACCGCCAACGGCACCATCAAGGGCGCGCGCATGCGCATTGCCATGGTCGAGATCGGCGAGTTGGTGGTGCGCGACGTCGACGCCATGGTGCTGCCGGACGAGGCGCTGTCGGAAAACCTGCTCGGCCTGTCGTTTTTGTCGAAGCTGAAGCGCTTCGAATATGCCAACGGCCAGATGGTGCTGGAGCAGTAGGGCCCCTTGGTTGCCGATCCACCTACATGCTCTGACGGCCTTGAACGTTTTTCGTGGAAAATTCGCGCTCGGGCTTCTCAACCCTGAGTTTGGATTAGGATTGCGGAGTTACCTCCACGCACTGAGCAGTGCCTGAAATACAGAACTCGGTTTTTCCAGTAGTCTGGTCGATTTTCCAAGAGCCGAACACAGGTATTCCGCCAAACCTGTTTGATATCCCTCCCTGCACTCCTTTGCCGGTCGGATTCTCCGGAAAGCCGGGTCTCTCGGTGCATTGACCGGTCAATTGCTTCGTCTCAGCGTCGAGGACTGCGATGCAGTGATAGAGCTTCTTGTTCTTGTGGTCGAGACGCTCGACAGCATAATGGTTTACCCCAGTCTCCACACTCGCAATATCAGCGAAAAGTTCGTAATCCGCAGCCAGCCCAACGGTCGCCGTCACGGTTAGCGAAAGCGCGAGTATCCCGATCTTCAGATGTTTCATAGAACTCTCCGTGTCTTCCTCTGATGCGGACCGTATCCTCGGGCTGGCAGAAATTCGGGCCAGCTCCGTATTGCGCCGAAAGCGGAAGAAAATTCATCGCGTTAAAGGCTGTGCTGCGGACCATTTGATGGCGTTCTGGTCATCCTGACGCAGGCATGTGGCGAATGCTGGCCCGTGTTTGGCATCGCGAGGGGCAGAGATACGAAGCCGTTACGCCTGCCCCATCGCCACGCGGTTATCTAGTAGCCCTTATACTCTCTGACACTCAGGACGCTTGGATCACCTTCAACCGGGGTCTGAACCTCCTCCGAATGAGTGGACACCTGTAGTAGGCTGTGAGAGCCAGGAGGTGTCGGATGCAAGAGCGTCAACGTCGGTCGTTTACCGAGGATTACAAGCGGCAGGCCGCTGAGCTGGTGGTGTCGAGTGGCCGGTCGATCACGTCGGTCGGCAAGGAACTTGGTCTGCGCGACTCGGTATTGCGGCGCTGGGTGGAGAAGCTGCGGCAGGAGCCGGCATCGGCGCCGCGGCGCCCCAGTACGCAGGCGGCGCCGATGCCGGCGGACCAGGCTGCCGAGATCGCGCGGTTGCGCCAGGAGAACGAACGGCTGCGCATGGAGCGCGACATTTTAAAAAACTGTCCAGGGCCGTTGCACGCCTGCGCGGGGTAGAAACAGCCTTGTGCTATCCTCTGCGGCTGGGAGGGTAGCGGCCGTCAGCTTATTGGAGGCACAATCCCCGTTAAAAAACGTGGTCCATGGGTGCATGCGGACTTGAGAGTGGTGACGCCGCTCCGGCGACGATCCCGATTAGGAAGATGACGATTGGCATAACCCAGACCCTCCTGCTCAC
>JBAUUA010000063.1:0-1891 GCA_049582465.1 Bradyrhizobium sp.
TCGTCGGCGCCGATGATCAGATCGTTGTCGATGCCGATCTCGCCGAATTCGTTGACGATCACGGCGTATTTCTTGCCGTGGTTCTCCGACAGGATCCGGTTCAGAAGCGTGGTCTTGCCGGCGCCGAGATAGCCGGTCAGCACGGTCACGGGAATTTTCGAGGAGGTCAATTCGGACATACTATCTCCGCAGGCGGTAATTGGTGAGCCACGCCGGCAACAGGGAGGGCCCCTGCCCTAATCGGCCAGCGCGCTGGTCAGGGCCTTTATATTGTGCCTGACCAGTTCAATGTAAGTGGGCGCAGCGCCCTTTTCGCCCGTCAAACTGTCGGAGTAAAGCGTGCCGCCGACCCGGGCGCCCGTCTCGGCCGCGATCCGCCGGATCAGGCGGGGGTCGCTGATGTTTTCAAGGAAAACGGCCGGAATTTTTTCCGTTTTGATCTGGGTGATGATGCGTGCGATGTCGCGGGCGCTGGCCTCGGATTCCGTCGAAACGCCTAAAGGTGCGATAAACTGGACGCCATAGGCCGCGGCCAGATAGCCGAAGGCGCCATGGGTCGAGATCACCTTGCGGCGTTCGGGCGGGATTCTTGCCACCGCCTCGCGCACCTCGCGGTCGAGACCGTCGAGTTTTGTCGAATAGGCCTTGGCATTTTCGCGAAAGACCTCGGCATCGGCGGGGTCGGCTGCGGCAAGCGCGTCGCTGATATTGGCGACATAGATTTTGGCATTGGCGACCGACTGCCAGGCATGCGGGTCGGCGTCGGAGCCGGCCTTGAGCGGCGCGATACCATAGGTTGCGATGATAATCGGCGCCTTGCTCCCGGAGGATTGCAAGAGCCGCGGCAGCCAGCCCTCCAGCCCGAGCCCGTTGACGATGAGGAGTTTTGCCTCCGCAACCTTCCTGGCGTCGGCCGGCGCAGGCGTATACACGTGCACGTCGCCGTCGGGGCCGACCAGGGTGGTGACGTTGACGTGGTCGGCGCCGACATTCCTGACGAAATCGCCGAGGATCGAAAAGCTGGCGACGACGCTGACGCGTTCCTGCGCGCGCAGCGGAGCCATTGCTGCCGCCAGCGCCACACCCACGAGCCAAAATCGAAAATGCCGCATCGCGCCTTCCGCTACGCTTCGAGGTGGCGGCCGGGAAACATCTGCCGGAACAGGCCGCCTACGCTGCCGAACAGGACGGAGCCGACATAGAGCGCCGCCGCCACCAGAATGATCGCCGGGCCCGACGGCACTTTTGTCTCGAACGACAGCACCAGGCCCGCATAGCCCGACAGAATGGCACTCCCGACCGCAATGCAGATCATGCCGGTGATGTCGCGCGACCAGAACCGGGCGATGCCGGCCGGCAGGATCATCAGCCCCACCGCGAGCAAGGTGCCGAGCGCCTGAAAGCCGTTGACGAGGTTGATGACGACGAGCGCAAGAAACAAGAGATGCGACGGCGCCCCGGCGCGGCTGACGGTGCGCAGGAAGACCGGATCGACGCTCTCGATCACCAGCGGGCGATAGATCACCGCCAGCACCAGAAGCGTGATGGTGGCGTTGGCCGCGATCACCAGTAGCGTCGGATCGTCCATCGCCAGGATATTGCCGAACAGCACGTGCAACAGATCGATATTGGTGCCCTTGATCGAGACGATTGTGACGCCGAGTGCCAGCGACACCAGGTAAAAAGTCGCCAGCGAGGCGTCCTCCTTCATTTCGGTCGAGCGTGCCACCGCGCCGGCGAGGATCGCCACCGTAAAGCCCGCGATCAGGCCGCCCGTGGTCATTGCGAACAAATTGAGGCCCGACAGCAGGAAGCCGATCGCCGCCCCCGGCAGGATCGCATGCGCCATGGCGTCGCCGACCAGGCTCATCCGCCGCAGCATCAGGAACAC